>JBFMBQ010000372.1:0-9694 GCA_040755115.1 bacterium | reverse complement strand
CATTTTTGAGGGTAGTGCGCCTTTGAAGATTTCCAGTCGGCGTAGAGGGACGATGCTTGCGTTGGCGGTGCTGTAGAAATGCGGCATATTTTCACGCGTCACTTCGTCGTGCAATATCACATTTGTGCATTTTTTCGTGTGGATTTCATGGGCGAGTTCAATTTTTAGTGGTCCTTCGCCAATTAGCAGAAAGATGACATTTTCGTTTTTCAATAATTCGGCGCATTCAATAATGGTGTGCATTCCCTGTGCGATGCCGAAGATGCCGGCGTAGATGGCGACGAATTTTTCGGTGAGTTCAAGTTGTTTAATTGTCTCTTGCGACTCCACACGCCGAAAAAATGCGGTGTTTGTGCCGTTTGTGATGAGGCGGAGTCGCTCGCGGTAGGTGCCGCCTCCTCTTGTGGAGAGCGTATCATATATTCCCTGTGTTACGACGATGAGTTTTTTTGCGCTGCGGTAGCAGTGGTGTTCAAGTGAGCGGGCGAGGCGTGCGGCGCGTCCTTCGCTGAGTTCTCCGAGAGCGACTGCGGAATCGGGCCAAAGGTCGCGCACTTCAAAGACGAATTTCGTTCTTTTGATTGCGGCAATGATGCGACCTGCGGCGCCGACGAAAAGCGGCGGCGAGGTGGCATAAACCACATCAAATCTGCCTCGCGTAAGGAAAACGCCGGCAATCACTGCGCTGAATGCAAAGGTAAGATAAAACAGCATCCGAGTTTTAAAGTTCTTTACCGGCGATGTGTAAACCCACAGGTGATGAATCTCCACCCCGTTTTCCTCGCGTCTAACAACCCGTTTCCCGCGAAATTCAGGAAACACGATTCCCTTCGGATGGTTTGGTATCTCGCACAACACTGTTACCTTATGTCCCATCCGCACGAGATTTGTTGCCATCTCATAAGCCCGTGTCTGGGTTGCGCCGATTTCAGGTGGAAAGTATTGCGATAAATACAGAATTCTCATTCTCGTTCAAAGAGACGCTCATATACACATAAGAGCCGCTTCTCCATCTGTTCCCAATTATATTTATTCAGGACTGCGCTTCTGCCTCTCTCACCCATCTCGCGCTGCAAATCCGCTTCCATTGATAACTGGTATATAACATCTGCAACACTGGATGAGTTCTTCGGGTCAACGAGCAGACCGCAGCCCGCGCTGCTCACCACATTCCGTATCTCAGGCAGATCGCTTGCCACCACAGGTATTCCAACGCACATAAAATCAAATAATTTGTTGGGAAGTCCTGAGAAATGATTATAACTGTCAGGCTGAAACATAATTATACCAACATCTGCACACGCAACTTTTTCATACATTTCATCGTATGGCAGCCAACCCGTTATCTCTATATTTTCCTTGAGGTTATGTCTTTGCAGGAAGTCATCGCTCCAACTTTTTAGTTCCTGTTCTCTTTCGTCAAGCCTTCCGATGCCGACAAAGCGAAAGCAGCGAGCGGGGTATCTTTCCCTCAGCAGTCTGATCGCCTCAACGATTATATGAAATCCGCGGTTTTTGTTGAAATCGCCGGTGCTAACGATTACAAAATCATTTTTTGTTTCACTTTTTTCTTTTGTAGAACATCGCATCACATTCTGGATATATTCTACATTAGGCATGTTTGAGACGACGGTCGTGTGCTTCGGCTTGACCCTCATGAATCTTGCGGCGCGGGTTTCGTTTGTATCAATGATTTCATCAACGGGGATGATCAACATGCGTTCAATTAACCATACTAACGCTGCGAAGAATCTCCGAAAGGGGCGGGGGAATTTCCTGTTTACGGCTATGAATGATGGAGTGTGTTCATGGCAGTCATAAACTATTTTTTTTCTCTGTAGAATTTTCAACAATATCCCGATAAAAAGGGTGTCAGGTTCAACGCAATGGGAAACCATATAGTCGGCATTGAAAGCGGTTCTCAGTAGCGAAAGATTAAATCTGATCCTGCCGATCAGTCCCTTATTTCTCTTGATTTTAATCACCTTAATTTTATCATCTGTGATAATTTTTTCAGTTCGGTCGCCGGGGACGGTAATCGTCAGGTCATATCCTGCTTTTTTCAGGCTTAATCCCTCTTTATAGTAAAGGCGCCCGTCTTCGCAGGAATGTGCTGAAGTGATGATCCAGACGCCTGTTTTTTTTCCTGTTTTCGCTCCTTCATCCATGCGAGAATAAATGTAATTTAAAAGAACGCGGATTGCAACTTTCATCAGGTGTATAGAAATTTCATGCAAAAGCGCACAAAGCATCAGTAGAAAATGCAAAGAAGGCGCAAAGAACGGAAAGGTGTGGGCGCATAGCGTGCCGCGCCCTGAGAAATTATATATTCCCTTGAAATGATGAGAAAAGTTAATAATAACCCCGCATTTTATAATTATGGAAACCGAGAAGATTTCTGTAATATAAAATTAGTGCCTTTGTCAATGTTTGATTATTGGCTATAATTTTGATGGCAATTTGACGAGATCATATCATGAAAGAAGAACAGAAAGAGATGATATAATGAGGTCTGTTTCAAAACTCGCTCTTTTCTGGCTCATAAGTTTTATTTTATCATTTGCAATTTTGGTATCACTTTTAGAAGTATCACTCCGTGTTTTTTATCCTCAATTCCAATATCCATTTCCGAAAGGTTTGTTTGTCAATGATGAAAAGTTATCATATCGCCCGGCGCCAAATTTTTGCGGGAAGATCAGACACATTGATTATCAGGTTGAAATCTGCACCAATTCGCACGGTTTAAGAGACAAAGAAATACCATGGAATGAAAAGAAAGATGTTAAGAGAATATTGGTTTTAGGAGATTCACATGCAATGGGTTATTCAGTGGCAATGGAAGATACATTCTCAAAAGTATTAGAGAGAAAGTTAAACATGATTGACCCTGAATGGGAAGTTATTAATGCAGGCGTTTCAGGTTGGGGAACAATTCAAGAGTTTGAATACTTGAAAACAGAGGGGTACAAATATAAACCAGATATAATTATTCTGGCATTTAGCAGCAACGATTTCATAGATAACTCAAACCCGAGGGAATATACGGTATATAGTGGTTATAGAGTTAGCATTGATAGTTTAAAGAACAACATGAGGAGAATAAAATTGTTTTTTGCGATACATTCAAGAGCCTACAGGCTATTAGCCTATATTAAGCGAGCGATAAAAATAAAAATAGATAACATTAAAAATAAAAGGATTTCAAACAACCCGGACTCACAACAAGAGAATGATATGTGGAAAGCAACAGAATCTGTATTAAAAGATTTGTTCAAGTGGGCAAATGATAAAAATGTGGAGTTAATCTTTTTTAATGTATCTCACATGAGCGAAAAACCAGTTTCGCCGCCTCAAATAAGATATTTATGTGAGAAGAACAATGTGATACATGTTGATTATTCTGAAGTATACAAAATTGGTGATAGAAAGGTCGTGTATCCGCACGATGGTCATTTGAACGCTTTAGGCAACAAACTTGCTGCTGAAATGTTGTTTGAAATTATTAAAAGGAAATTTGTTGAATCTTCGGACTTGAAGAAAGAAAAATTGACTAATGTCTTGTCAACAATGAAGTAGCGCATTCGCAATTGTTGCGGGGCGGAAATAAATAATTTAATTGAATGTAGAATATCGAACAAGGAATGACGAATATAGAAGGAAGAATAACTTCATAATTCAAAATTCAATATTCGTTATTCAATATTCGTTTTAAGAAGATCCATAACATGCGACATGTGATTGTTGACATAACACTAATGCGCTTTGCGTAAATCGTGTTTACTATATGAGTGGTGTAAGGCATAGATGGCACCTGCATAAAACCATATCTCCCGGTTTGCAGAGATGTCACCGCTGAATAAAGAATCCGTGAAGAAGACGACAAGTCCGACAAGAGATAATATTCCATAAAGGTTGGGCATCTGAGGGAGTGAAAAAATTCTTTTTATGAAACCAAGAAGAAGCAATGCCTGTAATGCAAATAAGATAAAACCTACCATCCCTAACTCACAGAGAATCTCAAGAATGATGTTGTGAGGATATGCTTGTTCTGTCAGAGGCTTGAACGAAGCGACCCCGGCGCCGAAGATAGGATGTGCCGAAAAAATCATCAATGCTAAGTGCATCTTTTCTATTCTTGAAAAGATAGTTTTGGTGCCGTGAATGAACAAAATCCTTGACACCCCTAATTTCATAGCAATTAAAAATCCAAATATTGAAATGCTGATTGCTATTATAATTGTTAATACGACTATGAATTGCCGCATTTCTTTTTTGAGCTTAAATCTGTTAAAACAATATAAAAGCGTTATCATTCCGACGATAAAGGAAAATACCGCGCCTCTGGAAGCAGACGCGATGATTGCAGGACTAACAATGATCCCTATTGTGATATATATGATTTTTTTTATTTTTGTTTTTTCTGTAAAACCTATTGCGAGTAAAAACAATGCGGTTTGAGATGCAATTAGCCCGAATCCAATATAATCTTCTCCAATCGCTGTCGCTGTCGCCCGCCATACCGTCCTAATAAATAGTTTTTCTCTAAAAAATGCAAGATTTGTATAAAATGTCAGAACTTGTAAAATCCCTATGATCATGACAGCGACTATGGTGCGATAAATCCGGACCGGTTCACCTGCAAGAAGAAGCATTCCCCACAGGAAGAAGAGATTAAAGACAGCGAAGCGCATGGTGTTCCTCATCGCAGAGCCTGTATCGGGCGAAATGAAATTCGCCGAAATTAGCAAGTATGCCACCTGAAGAAGCGCAAGCATAAGAAAGAGGTCAATCGGGAATTCTCTCCTTTTCTTTACCAGAAATCGTGTTGTTAAGATATACGCAGCGATAAGAAATGTGGCTAATGTCAGGTCAAATGGAACCGCGGCGACGATTGATTCGTTGGATTTTATAACTCCTATGTAAAAAAGGGCGGCGAAGGCTATCTCTGGAAAAAAAGCGATCAGAATGGCTGCCGTCGCAAAACCGACAAAAACTAAAACATACGCTGGGCTTATTGCAGAAAGAACGCCGACAAGTGCTGCAATGGGCGCAGCGAGAAACAATGCCCATGCCTTGTTTTCAATCGCGGTATTGAATTTTATACTCTTAACTTCCATATCTTTTGAAGCAATAGTAAGAACAAACAAATTATTACTAATGGATTAATATAAAAAACATAGTAATTAACTATGGAAAAAACGGAATATTTATCCGAGTTACTGTTCAGGGAATATGCCCTTGCGCCGCTCGGTCTGTATCTGTCTATAATTCTCCTCCCTGTCCTCACAATTTTAGGTAAATCCATAATTGCTACTGCATTAGAGTTATAGATATAAATATCCTGCGAGAACAGATAAGGCGGTTCAACATCATACTCAATCTTATTAACCAGTGTATTTTTATTTTTATACATCCTGATTTTTATTTTTTCATTATCGGTTAATAACTTACGGATTTCCAGAGCAGAAAGAGGAGTGTCGTTGTAGGCGAAATACACATTGAAAGTAGGGTCCTGAACATACCACTTTTTAAATCTGTCAGAAAAAAATTCAACGGTTGCATGAGTGCCCACTTGCCCGTTTATAATCGTCCTGAGTGAGATGTAACGGGATGGTATGTTGAAACTTGAGTTTACAGCGATGTATATTTTTGCAAAATCACCACAGTTATATGGCTTTTTGATGCCGAGAAGTTTTATAATGTGAAAAAAATCGCTTTCGGTATCTTCATGGTCTATAAAATATTGAAAGTTCTTATTCACCCAGTTCCTGAGAATCTCATGATCTTCCTCTCTGACGGTCTGTTCTATTTTATCAACGCCTATATCCTTGATTACAATCGCTTTGATTTGTTTTTTCAGGCCCTGGCGGATGAACATGCCGCCATCGGGTTTAGAGTAAATTCTATCGGTATCTCTAATGTGAATTATACGCGTTAATCCTGTTGGCGAGTAAGTATAAATAAAAAGGTAACCGCATACTTGTATCGCAATAAATGAAATAAACAGCAGCAGTAAAAAAATTAATTTCTTTTTCACTTTTTCACTTCTTTATTTCCATTTACTTCAACATGTAAAATTACAAAAATTGATCGTAAATTTCAACAAGCGCACGCGCTGACTGTTCCCATGTGTGCCACGCCTCAATTAGTTTTTTCCCTTCGGCTGCAATTTGTCTCCGCAGATCCGCATTTCTTTTCAATTCAATTATGCCGTCAGCGAGTGATTCCGAGCAACCAGGCTCAATCAGACAGGCGTTCTTTTTATCTTCAAGTATTTCCGTAAAACCTCCGACGCGTGTTGCCAGTATCGGGCGCGCCCGCGCCATCGCCTCAAGCAGTTTCAAGGGAATCGTGGTCTCGGTCGCCAGCGTGCTCGGGCGCGGCATAAGGACAACATCCATAGCATCTAAATAATTCGGAATTTCTTCGTGTGGGACCCAGCCAGTCAGGATTACCTTTTCGGATAATCCTGCCGCCTCAATTTTATGCCTGCACATTCCCCACAACGGACCATCACCTGCAAGTAAGAATTGTGTATCAGGTTCATGCTCAAGGACAAAAGGGATGGCATCCATCAGAATTTCCACTCCCTGCCAGTTATAAAAACTGCCCGTATACCCTGCCACGAAATTATCTTTAAGCCCATATTTTTTTCTTATCAGTTCATCCGATACAGGCAAGGTGAGCAAAGATGCCCCTATACCGTTGCAGATAACGGAAATCTTTGATTTTTTAATACCGTAGATTTCTGCGACTTTTTCTTTTGTTCTTTGAGATAGGACGATAATATGTTTTGCTCTGCGATAGCCCCATCTTGCAGCGATGAATTTTAGAAAAGACAACTCGTGCAGACTGTGAATCTCTGCGATTACAGGAACGCGGATGCCTGAAAGCATCACCGGCAGGGTAAGCCGCGGATTGTGGGAATGTATGATACCGAAGTTATATATTTTATAGAGTCTCCGTAAAGCGTTTCTGATTTTCCCATAACCGTTTACACGGTGAATAGTTATATCACTGATTGTTTCACGCTCGGGTAATTTTTCCCCGCTTGATTTATCCTCTAATGTGGGTATTAGAATGTGAAATTCATACCCGAAAATTTTTATTATCGGAGATATTAAATTCCGTATTCTGTTAATTGTGCCACCATGATCGGGTAAATATGTCGTAGTAATGTGTAAAATTGTATTATTTTTCATTATTCAAACACTGTATATTGTTTTACCAATTGACAGATTATCTTTCAGCGCCTTCGTAAAATCATCGCATTTGATCAGATATATAAAACTCTTATTCACTTTCACTTTACTGCATAATTTATTTTGTTCAAAATAGCCATTCCAGTAATTTTCAATAATTTTATTGTTGTCAACTCTTCGTGATGATATTTCGGGATCGTGTATCTTATATCTGATGTCGTATGATCTGTTTTTATATAAAATGTTTATATTAAAGGTTTCCGGATAATAGACCTTCAATGGAAAATCAATCATGTCCTCAATGATGTGAAAGTAGGTTACTCTTCCGAATGGTGAGCCTAATATTAATATTTTTGAATTTGGGAATTCAAGCATTTTCCGAAAAGGGGAATCAGTTCCCAATGGTGTAACTGAATTCTCATGCCCTTGTGTAAGGTATTCAGCATATTTACCCCACGCAACGCATGAATGTGTGGGATGGAGACTTCTAAAATCAGCATGATTGGTTCTGAATATCTCAGAGATCTTTCCGCTGTTTGATTTTGCGGTGTTAAGATCAAGTGCTTTTGTGTTTTTTGCGAAATCCAGAGCACTGCCTGAAAAGGGATAAGCGGGTGCCACCAATGTCCCCTCATCACCGACCGCTTCCTTTAACGCTTCAATTATGACATCGGGTCCTCCTTCTACATAGCCAAGTGCAGTAAGTGAACTATGGAAAAAAATTATATCTCCTTTCTTAACTCCTGCCTCTCTAAGAAGCCCGATCATCTCCTTTTTATTGATTATCGTTTTAGATGCTTTATATGAATAAACCTTACCTTTTCTGAGTATTGATTTTATGGAATTTCTGGTGTTCCGGGGTATTATTTTTCTGATAAGACTTTTCATTTTTATAATTCCTTTTAATCCTTATCCTCGCGTCCTATATTGTGCCTTTGCGTTCTCTGCGTGAATTTTTAATATTTTTGTTATGTTAGGGTAAATCTCATCTGTAATTGCCATCCCTGTCTGTGAATAGTCGCAAAAAGTATATAAAAGCGTCTGCTGTAAACTTTACCGCCCAGTTTGGTATCGCTCCCCCAAAATATTTTCCCCAGATCGGAAATGAACCTGGAATCCCACCATTAACATTTTCATCTATATCCTTTACACGGACATGGTCAAGAAAACCAAATAAATTATTTATCCATTCAAGCACTTTTTCGTCTCTGTTAATTATGTTATTTTCCATCATTCTCAATGCAAGACAGGCGATTTGTGCATTTCCAGTCAGACAACTGTATGTGCTTGTAGGCTGCCACTGTCTGTTATATGTTGCAATTATATAGGGGTAATTCTTATTGAGTTCATACATCTTGAAAAAATAATTTTTTGCAATATTTATGTAATTATCGTTACTCAGGACAATCCCCACCTCAAGGAATCCATTCGCTGTGTAGGTGAGAAAATGTGTCAGGTCATAGCAATCATTAAAATATCCATTTTCTGCGACCTGACTCTGCGCCCACTCAAGATTATTTTCCGCCTTTTCAATGTGTTTTTCATTGTTAAAGAATCTCCCAGCCTTCAGCAGCGCCCAGGCTGTTCTGGTGTTATAAATATGCGGCATTCCTTGATATTCATATCTTGTCCAATTCCCATCAGGGTCTTGCACAGCGCAAAGCCAGTTGCTGACATTCTCTATTGCTTTCTCTAATTTCGGTCTTAAATCTTTTTCAGCATAAGGGTAAAAGTCTGTTAATCCTCTTAATACCTGACCGCAGTTAAATACGACTGGTTCTGATTTCCCTGTTCTGAACAACTCGGTGAAACTGCCCGATGGTTCCTGGAGTTCCAACAGCCATTTAATCATTTTTTCTGCCCTGCCGACATATTCATCATTTTGTGTCATTTCTGCGTATCTTAAAAAGGTGCATGATATGTATCCCGTTGTCTCCAGATATGGCAACGCCCATTTACTCCTAAATGAAAAATAGGCTGGAACGCCGCCGACCTGTCCGACATCCTGTGCATTGCGTAACCATCCCATAAGCGAATCCAGACATTTTTTCTTCTCAGGCGTGCTCAATTTGAAGTTGTGTTTGTTACGGAGGGATAAATTTAAATCTCTGACAAACAGTGTAGAGCACTTGGGGTTATATCTAACGGCAAAAAAAAGATGTGCGAAAAATCGCGCACTTTTTACCGGCAGAATCTCTTTAGCGTTTGACCGTGAGGCTATAGTTCCTTCTCTTCCCATAAAAAGTCTATATTTTTAATTCAAAATTAAGATGTGTCTCTCCCCGTGCGTGATGTTTAAATCGTATTACGCATGTCGGTTCTTTATGCCCATATTCTCTTGAATACCAGCCTTCTTCAATCGTGAAAGGCAGTTTTTCTGTGGATGCTAATTTTAAAAGAATTTTTCCGTCTTTTTTCAATGCAATTTCGGAACCTTCCTCTTCAGCAATGACAGAGGGATGAAGGTGGAATGATATTTCATAGCAGTGTTC
>JBFMBQ010000371.1:0-4609 GCA_040755115.1 bacterium | reverse complement strand
AAAGATGTCGGAAAAGTGCCCCTCCTGACCCACGAGGAAGAAATCGCCCTCGCTAAAAAAATTGAGCAGGACAACGAAGAATCCAAACAACGGCTGATTGAGGCGAACCTGCGCCTCGTAGTCAGCATCGCAAAAAAATATGTCGGGCATGTTGATATGAGTTTCCTTGACCTCATTCAGGAAGGCAATCTCGGCTTGATGCGCGCCGTTGAAAAATACGACTTCAGAAAAGGCACGCGCTTCAGCACTTATGCAACCTGGTGGATCAGACAATCCATCATCCGCGGCATAGCCGACCAGGGCGCCACCATCCGAAAACCAATACACATGGCTGATGCCATACGGCGGCTCTACAAAACTTCACGCCAGTTGTCGCAGGAACTCGGCAGAGAAGCGACAAGCGAGGAACTGTCCAGACGCTCCGAAATGTCCCAGTCCAAAATAAGAGAAATGATGGCGATCTCCAAAGTCCCCGTCTCTCTTGACAGCACCATCGGCGACGATGAAGACAGCCACCTCATTGATTTCATTGAAGATAAGCGCAACCCAAACACCGAAACGGTGGTATCGCACTCCGCTCTCAGACAGGAAATCAAAGAACTCCTCAGTTCCATCGGCTACCGCGAAAGACGCGTCCTTGAACTGCGCTTCGGACTCATTGACGGCTACCCGCGCACACTTGAAGTGGTCGGCAACGAGTTCGGCGTAACACGCGAACGCATCCGCCAGATTGAAGCAAAGGCGCTGCGAAAACTCAAACAGGTCTGCCAGATGCGCGCTCTCAAAGGCTTCCTTGACGAAGAATAATTCGGAATGCAGAGTGGATGTGCCACCCCCAAACTTGTTTGGGGGTGCCACACAGCGTTTACAACTTAAACTAATCACTTCTAATTGATCACTAAAATGGCGGAACAAAGTAACCTCACCGCCTGCCAAACCCACCATCTCTGGCATTACATCCACCGCCCCGAAGAATACACCAATGACCTCATGTCCTGCCTCGCAGCCGACCTCCGCCTGCCCAATGCACTTTTAACTCCGCTGCTTCCCTTCATCAACCGAATACTCAGAAAATGGGACGACGCCGCTGAGGAAACTACGGAATACATCGTTTATGAAGACGGCACGCGGCTCCTGCGCACCGTCTTTCTCATCACCGTATACCCGCCAAGCCTCAGGCTCAATCTCATCGGCAGAATCCTGCGCATCCTCGGCGTCGGGCGAACCCTCAAGGCTGACCCCAACACCGAATTCGGATGGCTCCTCATTGGCAACATCCTCACCAACTACGCACGCCGCGCCGGCATCCGCCCCGCCACTGTCCAGAAACTGCTTGAGTTCCGCCTCCACAACTCGGATTATTTCACCCTCACATCCTGGTTCACGGACTGTGTTGAAATCGAAAATCTTAAAACCGGGAAAGTTGAACGCCTCTGTCTGGAAGATTCCGAAATCGCCAAAATCGTTGATTACGCACTCCACTACCAGAAAAATCTGCGCTGCAAAAAAACCAGACCCCTCGCCCCAAACTGCCCCGAATGGGAAAAATTCTACACCGCCGTCCAACACTACGAACTGATGAAAAGTTCACAACCGCAACAACTTTATTCTTCGTGAAAATTAGTGCAATTCGTGGATAACAAAAGTATCAGAACCTTCCTCCTCCTGACCTTCTTCATCCTCGGAATGGTATCTGTCTTCCTCCAGACCATACTTATCCGCGAAATGCTCGCCGTAACCTACGGCAATGAACTTATCATAGGCATAATCCTCGGCGCCTGGCTCTTTTGGATCTTTGCAGGGGCGCAACTCGCCGTCCCTGTATCATCAAACACAAGAATAATTAAACCCCTTTTCTTCTTCTGCATCCTCCTCCTCACAACCTTATCACCGCTGCAAATATATCTCATAAGAAACATACGCCTTATCCTCCACACGCCTGCGGGCGAATACATCCCCCTCATTCCCACCCTGCTTTTCTGCGCAGCCGTGATAATGCCGCCATGCTTCATCATCGGCTTCACTTTCCCGCTCGGCAGCACACTCTTCCGGCGCCAGAACACTTCTGCGGCGATTGATATCTCCCGTCTCTATATCCTTGAATCCGCAGGCTTCCTGACCGGCGGCATGATCTTTACTTTCCTCCTCGTAACACGCTTTCACTCCTTCGCCATTCTCGGCTTCGCATTTATGCTTACCGCCGTCATCTGTTACTTTGTTCTCATGCCACGCAAACTCACAAGTTCATTAATCTATATCATCCTTGTCTTACTTTTCAGCGCCTTCTGCCTTTTCCCCTTTCTCAACAGACTCAACAACAAAACCACCGAGTCGCGCTGGAAATCAATCAATCCCTACCTGCGCCTTGCAAAATCCGTTGACTCCAAATACGAAAACATCACCCTCGCCATCGGCGAAGATCAATACAGTGTATACGATAACGGACAATACAACTTCTCTTTCCCCGATCCCTACTCAACCTCGCTGCTCGCCAACTTCCTGATGTCCGAGCACCCGGAACCGAAAAATATCCTTGTCATCGGCAGCGGAAATATTGACATCGCCTGCCAGATGCTGCCCTCACCTGTCAACAAGATAGATTACCTGCTGCTTGACCCGAAACTCCTCAATACCATCCGCCCCTTTATCCCCGATTCAACCGATGCCTGCCTCAACGACAAAAGACTGAACCTGATCTTCACGGACGGCAGATCCTTCGTTCACAATTCAACGGAAAAATACGACCTCGTTTATGTTGAAACCAGAAATCCTTCAACCGCGGCTATGAACCGCTTCTTCACGACCGAATTTTTCACCGCCGTAAAAAAAGTGCTGCACCGCCGGGGGACATTCGCCATCGGCATCGCCGCATCGGAAAATCTCCTCTTCGGCGCCGCAGGCAATCCAACAGCATCTCTCTACCACTCCATCAAGCAGGTCTTCCCCAACATCATTGCGATACCCGGCGAGACCAATTACTACTTCGCTTCCGCCTCCACTGACATCGTTACCGACAACACAGAAACGCTCGCCGCCAGATTCAACAGGCGAAACATCCACTCGCCATACTTCCACCCCGCCATGTTCCAATCCCTCATACAGCCATACCGAATACCACAGTTGCTTGATTCGCTCCAGCAGAAAAAAAACATCCGCATCAACACCGACACCAACCCTGTTACTTATTTTTACAACCTTCTCTTGTGGCTCTCCACGCTTGAGGCGGGCGGTGAGCAGCCGGTCAGAGCGACTCGCTTCCTGATGTTGACAAACCGCTGCGGCGCCGGCATCATCACCGCATTACTGCTTTCAATGGCGGCGCTCTTTACATTACTGCTAACGGTTCACCGCCGCAGCGAGATAAGAAGGCGAAAGGCTTGTGCCCTGCTCTCTATCCTGCTCTGCGGGTTCACGGCAATGAGTCTTGAGATGATCCTCATCCTCGGCTACCAGAACCTGTTCGGCGTTCTTTATGAAAAGATCGCCGTCATAACCGGCACTTTCATGGCAGGTATAGCGGCTGGCGGCGCAGGGGCAAATCACTGCCTGCGCCGCAGACACCCGGCAGCCGCCTCCGCAATCGGGGTGCACATATCTTTCGCAGCCGTCTCGTCCCTCATGATATTCTGGACATCCTTACTCGGCAGCGGCTCAATCACCAGTGCACCGCTGTCAACACAGGCTGCATTTCTGTCAATCGTGCTGGTATGCGGCGCACTGACAGGCTGGATATTCCCTGCCGCGTGTGCGCTGTTCGGCGGCGATGCCGCATCAACAGGAAAAACCGCCGGCTGGATTGACAGCCTTGATCACCTCGGCGCTGCGCTCGGCGCCGCACTGTGCGGCTCCATCCTCATCCCTGTTCTTGGCATATCAGCCATCGGAACCTTTCTCGCTGCCGCAAACGCCGCCGCCGCCCTCCTCTGGCTCCTTCACCTTGGAATTAAGAAATCCTGACATCACAAAAATCTGTGAAATCTGCGTAATCCGTAGATTATCTTTACAAAAACTTTTTTTCTCTTGCCTTGACTTTACCTGTGGTTATATAATTTATCCGCTATGAAAACCTATAAACTTATTGTCCTGTCTTTATCCTGCTTCTTTCTCCTGACCGCCGTCACAGCGGCGGAAAACCTGCGCATCAATATGCTGCTTGATGACGGGCGTATCCTCATCTATAAAGGCAAAGATTCAGGCTTCGCACTGGGCGACGCCCTTGAAGTCGTGCGCGATGGAAAAGTAATCGCAACCCTTCAGGTGCTGGAACAGTATGAGAGGTATTCAATCGCAGGCATAATTTCAAAAGAACATGAGGTTACGGTCGGCGACGAAGTGCGAAAATACACTGCGCAGCCATACATCATCAGCAAACCGTCAATATTGAAACAGGAAGAAACAATAAAAGTTGAACCAGTCAAAACGAAGGATAAAGGAGAAGTTGAACTCGCCAAACCGGAGAAAAAAACCGCGGTTGAACCCATAACAACCGCCTCTGAAGTAACTCAAAAAAAACAGCCGAAGGCAATAACTGAAAAAGAAACTAAGAAAGAAACCAAACCGGAAAAAGAAGAAAAGAAAACGGAAAAACCTGAAAAGAAAGAAGAAGTAA
>JBFMBQ010000370.1:0-3426 GCA_040755115.1 bacterium | reverse complement strand
TGACGATACGCACTGCGCCGACAACATCGTCAATATGATGCAGGACATTTCTCATTATTGAAACATCAACGCAGATTTCGCCGTTCTTAAAATCAAATACATCCTTCTTTATGTGCATTACATCCGGATTTTTCATGCTTGATAACCTGATCATCTCCTCCGATGAATCAATCCCTGTCAGATTGCTGGTGTGCTCTTTTAACTTTTCCAACAGGCTGCCGGTGCCGCAGCCCCAATCTGCAACACTGTCATTTTCGTTTATCCCCGCAAGCGAAATTATATGATGAATAAAACCCGTGTTTGTACTCCACTGCAAATTGTCAAAATTTGACGCAACAATGTTCCAGTCCTTTTTCATCAATTCACCGCCGCTGTTCAATTTCCATACATTTATTCGTAAATGGGAAATTATAGTCAGGATCAGTCGTTCAGGAAAGCAGCCCTCCCGATCATTTCACCTGTATAAAAAATTTGCACGACTCTTATGAGGGAAAAAATAGGATAAAAGATGCCGTAGAAGACAAGCAGCAGCACCCTTAAATCCGCTATGTGAACAAAAAAGTTAAGTATTATAACGATAAGATAGATTACCATCGTTGAGTCTATAGAAAATATTGTTGAAATTCTGAACGCTGCCTCCAAGATGATGGACATGATTTTTGATCTTTTTCTGACCTCAACTTTCTGTGCTTCTTTTTTCCCTGACGCCCTGTCCTGAAAATCGCACTTCAGCATATAAACGATATGGACGGCGGCTTTGTTCAGTGTCATTGCGATCAGCCAGGAGAAGGCAAGAATGAGCATCCACAGTTCATAGTATTGCCTGTAGATGCCGATGCCGATGCCGGCGAAAATGAAGGTATCGGTGATGTAGGGCGCAACGCAGTCAAGATATTGTCCACGGAAACTTGTCTGTTTTCTGTAGCGCGCAATTTCACCGTCGCTGAAATCAAGAAGCCTGTAAATCCAATAAAACAGTATGCCGAGAAACGAACAGCGGAAATCGGCGGAGGCGAAGAAGATGCCGGAAGGGATCGCCATTATCATTGAGAGAAAAGTTGTCTGATTCGCTGTAATCGGGGTGTAGAGAAGGATTTTTGTCAGGTAGATGGAAACCTTTCTCTGAAGGAAATGAATTCTTTCATCGGTTTCGGTCTTCTGACAGATTTTTCTGAGTTCTTTTATTGATTCCATTGAATTTAATTGTTTTTACCGCAGAGATCGCGGAGTGCGCGGAGAATCAGCAAAATTATTAACTACCCTCTTAATTCCATCTTTCAGCATTTCAACATTGAAATTGATTAATAATCCAACTTTGCATCCAGACAATTTCAAATAAGATATTAATTGAGCATTGTGAATTGGAAGAATTTTTTCAATTGATTTTAACTCAATGATAATTTCATCCTCTATTACTAAATCAAGCCGATAACCACATTCAAGTTTGACATCTCTATAAATAATTGGCAATGGTTTTTGTTGCTCTACTTTTAAACCTGCTTGTGCAAGGTCATATACCATACATGCCTCATAAGCAGATTCAAGCAGACCTGGTCCCAAAGAGCGGTGAATATTTATTGCTATACCAATGATCGTTTCTGTTAACTTATTAATTTTCTCCGTTTCATTCATCCTTCTCTGCGTCCTCTGCGAACTCTGCGGTTAATAATTATAAGTGTGTTTCACTTTTCACCAAGCACGGCGACGATCTGACAGAAGCGGCGCATAAAAGGAAGCGCGGTGGTTATCGCTGTATCAACCGGGTCGGTTATGCGCAGCAGGCGGACACGGACTGCTTCCTGCTTCAGTCTCTCGTCAAAGGTCTCCTCCCTTCTTCCGACGAACTTGTAGAGCATTGAAAGAATCCTGAATTCCCTGAAATGAAAATTACGGAAGTGGTGTTTCATCAGCCTGATATCCCCGTAAGTAAAAGGGCGGTCGTTGCCGTGAGGTTCCTTGCCGGTGTAGGGGAGATAATTTCTTGCGAGGTTCAGGATTGGGTTCGTGCCGAGCGGCTCAACGAAGGCGGCTTTGCCGCCGGGCTTCATCACACGAACTATTTCTTCTGTGGAAAGATTAAGAATCGTGTGATGAAGAATTGATGTGCCGAAGGCGATGTCAAAGGTTCCGTCCTTAAAACACAATTGTTCTGCCGCCGTGAAGAAAAAGTTGATTCTGTCCAGCATGCCATAACACTCCGCGCGCTTTTGTGCGATCTGTATATTCCCCGGCGATATGTCAAAGGCGGTAACTTCCGCGCCGCCGAGCGCGAAAACGACGCTCATCACGCCGCTGCCGCACCCGCAGTCAAGCACCTTCTTGCCCTTCACATCACCTAAAAATTCGTATATATATCGGTTTTCTATGGTTGAATTGAACCGCTCGCGGTAGCCGGGATAAGTTATCTGGAGCATTGATTCGTCGCCGAATCTTTTTTTCGTAATGGAATTCCATAAATTTTGTTCAAACGTGATCCGCCGGTTAAGTTCATCCTGATTTGTGTCGTAAAAAATGTTTTTTGGCATATTAATTATTATAAACTCCGAAAACGCTGCGAGTTTATAATTGATTATGATTCAGCGTATTCAGCGTCCTTAATTGAGTATTTCCGTTTTTCCATATTTCCGTGATGTGGATTTATGGACAACCTGCTGGAGGGGGCGTTGTTATTAAGTCTTTGAATGGAAAATTGTCGTTCGTTGTGTAAAGAGGCGGAATAGCAAAGGGAATGTCGCAGATTCCGTTGTTGTCCACATCTGCGCAGGCAGGACTATAATTACTCCAATAGTTGCCGCCGCAGGTTGCTGAGCCGCCATCCCACTGATTAACGCCTTCGTCATAAGCGTTGCCAGGGAGGTTGTTTATGAGATTGTTGCGGTAAAATATGTTGTTATTTCCAGGACCATAAACTCCCACAGAAGATTCTATCCCGTAACTACAGGTAACAGGATTGTTACATCCATTGTTTTGTATCGTGTTTTCCTTGAATATGTTCAAATCGCTAATTGCGATATGAATCCCGCCAATCGTATTGTTTTCTACAATATTACCTACAAATTTATTACTGTTAGACGCATGAATCCTCATTCCAAACTTATTAGAATCATACCTATTATTTGTAATGTTGTTGTTATTAGAAGTATGAAGGTATATACCGTACGAACCTAAAATTGCAGCGTTATTGTATATTGCGTTATCTTGAATCACGCAGTTATCAGATCTCAACAAATTTATACCACTGCTTTTAATATTTGAAATGTCGTTCTCAGATATTTGTGATTCATCGCTATCTATAAGATAGATTCCTGAATCAACATTACTGATCCGATTGATTTTAATTTTATTTCCGTAAGTTATATTACGAACCTCAACACCGCGATCAATGTTACTTATAGTATTTCTCTCCACCGTATTTTCATTTGAGTT
>JBFMBQ010000369.1:0-10039 GCA_040755115.1 bacterium | reverse complement strand
GGAACATGGGGCAAAATCAATAATGCAAAAAGGAAAGATGAGCAAACTGATTTCGGAAAACTTGAAACGGATATTCTGCGCGCTTATGAGGATTTTGACGCCGTGCGCTACCGTGTGGATTTTACCTCGTCAATTTCAAGGGCAACTCCGGAGTTGAAACTGGTATCGTTATGTTATTCAGGATTAAGCGATGTAGGGGCAAGGCATGCTTTGCCCCTACTACAGCATGCTGTTCCACAGCAGATCGTGGTTCCGTGGCTTTCGCAGTTCAATAAAGAAACAGTGTGGGATGAAGACATGCGCAGGGCAGGGGTATGTGCGCCGACATCGCTGACGATGGTTTTAAGGCACTACGGCGTTGAGACAACCGTCAATGAAGTGGCGAAGATGGTTTTTGATGACGGTGCTGGCATATATGGCAACTGGGCGTTCATGGCGGCAGCGGCTGGGGAATTCGGGCTTGCGGCGTGGGTGGAGAGGTTTTCGTCGTGGGATGCGGTGATGGAAAAAGTTCACGCAGGAATACCTCCGATAATCAGCATTGCTTATGAGGCGGGGACATTCTGTGAGGCGCCCGAGAAATCGTCAGCGGGTCATCTGTTAGTGGTGTGCGGCTGCACGGAAGAGGGAGAAATAATCTGCAATGATCCTGCGGCGGAAAAGGAAGGGGAAGGGCAGGGGAAACATTTCAGAAGCGATGAACTTGGGAAAGCGTTCTTCGGTCACGGAGGTGTTGGGATTGTTGTAAATCGTAGGTTATAAATTGTTAGAAATATTTGGAAAGAAAATCGTCTTGCATTTTACATCTCACATCTTACGCGAATTAAATCGCATTCATCAGGTATGAATCCTTCGGTCGGCTTTCAAGTGGCTTTTCGTTCATATTAAATGGCTTATCAATGTAGTTCAGCGCTGCGGTGGAGGCGGCGTTGTCCTTAACGCCGATTGCCTTTTTATAGTGCGTGATTGCCTTCTCGTGCTGGTTCAGCATATCATAGCATTGACCGATGCGAATATGAGTCCAGGCTTCAAGGTCTTCATCAAGTTTGAGGGCAAGAACTTTCTCCATAGTTGCGATTGCTTTCTCATATTCACCGCTGCCGAGGTAAGATTTGCCGATGAAGTAATTAAGGCTGGTTTGCGGGAATCTGTCTGTGGCATTCTGTGTAGCAAGTTCCATCGCCTTCTGTAAATATTGTAGGGCAAGTTTATAATCTTTGAAGTTGTTGCAGAGGATTATTCCGATCTGGCGGTGAAGAGAAGCAGAGTTCGGTGAAAGTGATGCGGCTGTTTTTAAATTTCCCAGCGCTTCGCTTTGTTTGTTTTCAGCAATAAGTTTTTGCGCAGTATGGAAATGCTGATAACTTTTGTAATCATCCGTCCTGCGATGCAAATTCTCGTCAATCGCCGCAAGCGGTGCGGACAGGGCAGCGCCTTCAAATTCCTGTTTCAGATCAAAGGCAAAGTATTTTCCATCGCATGCCGGAATCGGGAGGGGCTGTGCGATGGAGAACTGCCGATCCGTCGGTGCGAAGATAATGCTCTGCGCCGTTTTGGGGTTGCATATACTCTGCGGACAGAACGAATCAATTGTGCCTGTTTCCCAGTTGTATCGGTCGCGGAAAACCTCAACGAGGGTTTGGATGTCAAGTGTGCCTGCCTTTTCTTTAAGGAGTTTGCCGAGCCGCTCAAATCTGCCTTCCGTGTTGTTGCGGCCGTAGATGTTCATCGGATATTGTCGTTTTTTCATCTCCGGGTGTTCGTAGTGGTTGTTTGCCCAGAGCAGACCATCTTGAGGTTTTCTGATTTCACACCGTGAAGAAGAGCATTCAAGCAGAGAGGCGTCATTATTTTTGCCATCGGATATAAGGATGTTGTTGCCGACAGTTCGCGGCGTGGTCTGAATCATCTTGATTGCTTCATCAATTGTGGCGGCGTGCTGGACGATATTGCGCAGCAAGAGGAAAGTAGGCATGCCTTCCGTCCGCGGTTCGTTTGAGAGCGAGACATTAATAGTAACAGAGACGCCCTGCAAATTCATAGCGGTAACTACACACACAAAGGGTGAGGGTGCTATGTTGACAAAGGGTATGCCGTCAGCGGGCTGGACGAAGAAGAGGATATTCTGTTCGGCGATGAGGTCAGGCGGTTCCCAGTCAAGATTTCTGCCGTGGTAAAGTCTGCCGTCAGCGGTAGCGGGCGAGGCTGCTGCGAAAGCAGAGCAGTATAATTTTGTCAGGTTCTCAATAACATCGTATCCCGCGTTAAGGAGGAGAATATCTTTGTATTTCACGCCTGCCCCGTCAGCGATGCCCTGCATCTCCTCAATGTATTCTTCGGGAATGAATTTCAGCATTTTGCTGATTCCCTGATTGTGTGCTAGGTCTTTGAAGAGCATCACCATTGCGGTTGTTGACTCAACGCCGGCGTATTCTGTTATCCACTGGCGGAGTTCTTTATCAATGGAATTGAGGGCATAATTGATTTCGTTTTTCAGGAGGACGCCGCGCTGGTAGCCGATCTCGTATGGCTCGCCTTTGAGATGAACGACGGTGAAACCGCTGCGTTCCTCGCGGTATGCCTCACCGAAAAAAGTTCGGCTGCCATCGGTTCTTACTTTTTCTGCTTTCAGTTTGTCTTTTGCAGCCTGGTCAATTGCGAGGCACAGGTTCGCGGTGAGGAAGAAAATAAAAATAGAAGCGGCTGATTTCATTTGATAAATTATATTTTGACGCAGATTTACGCAGATTTCCACTGATTAAGATGTGTTAATCAGCATTAAAGACTGTTGTTATTTGTCAAACGCTTTCCATGGATCGCGCATGAGTTCCGAAATTTTCTCCTTTTGAACCTTTTCGTCAACACCCCTTTTCTTCGCAAAGGCGTTGTTGATCTTGTTCATCAGTTCAGAGAAATCAAAGGGCTTGACCAGATAGTCAAATGCGCCGATCTTCATGCTTTGAATGCCGGAATCAAGCGATGCGTGTCCCGTAAGCATGATTATTTCCATAGTGGGCTTCAATTTTTTCAGTTCCTTCAGGGTCTCAACTCCATCCATCCCTGGCATTTTTATGTCAACAACTGCCACATCAAAGAGACGCTTTTTTACTATATCAACGGCTTCTTCGCCGCTGAAGACATACTCAACCTCAATTTCGCGTTCCCTGATCCTTTTCGCCAAGAATTCAACGAATTCCTTTTCATCATCAACGAGCAGAACACTTGCCTTTTGCATTGTATTATCCTCCAATTGTTAATAATTTCGGCGGGGTGCGGATACCCCGCCCTACAGCCCGTTTGTCAAAAACACACAAGTTTAAATTCTAACTGTAATTCAATCTACTATCTACTTTCTATTACCTGCCGTATTATCACTTCACCCGCTTTCTGATCGGGAATGTTATCTTAAAAGAAGTCCCTTTGTTCAAACTGCTTTCAACGCTGATGTTGCCGCCTAATTGCTTTACGATGCCGTAGCAGATTGACAAACCGAGTCCGGTGCCTTCGCCCACAGGTTTCGTTGTTACGAACGGATCAAAGATTTTATCCAGCAGTTCCGGCGGGATGCCCTTGCCATCATCAGCGATGGAAACCACGAGGCTGCCGTTTTCAATATAAGTTTTTATAAAAATATTTCCATTTTTTTCAATAGAATCAACGGCATTGTCAATGATGTTCACAAATACCTGTTGAAGTTGAACAACATTCAAATCCGCAAGTGGAATATCAGAACTGTATTCTTTGTGCACCTTGATATTCGCCAGTTTTGTAACATTTATCATAAAGTTCATCACTTCATCCATCACGGTGTTGATGTTGACATGTTCCAGTTTGGTGTCGGTCTGTGAAGCGAAGCCGAGGAGGCGGTGCGTGATTTCCTTGCAGCGAGTGGCTTGTTTTTGAATTGTAAAAAGGGATTTTTGGAACTCGTCAAAATTTTGCAATTTCGCTGCGGTTTCTTCCTTGGCGAGCAACTCTTGTGCCCAGCCTACCGCTTCCCCTATTATCGCCAGAGGATTATTGATCTCGTGAGCGACGCCGGCGCCCAGTTTCCCGATAGCGACGAGTCTGTCAGTGCGAATTAGTTGCTCTTGCAATCGCTTTCGTGTGCTGATGTCGCGGCAGATGTCAACCGTTCCTATGGGCTTGCCGTGGTTATCCATAAGTTTTGATATTGTAACGCTCACATCCACAAGATGTCCATCCTTGCAGGTGAAATGAGTTTCGTAGTTAGCGACATTCTCTTCTTTCCTGAGGTCAGCCATCAGTTGTTTGTGTTCTTTTGGATTTTCGTAGAGAATGGTTACATGCTTACCGATGAGTTCTTCCCTCTGGTAGCCGGTGATGATTTCGGCGCCGCGGTTGAAAGAGACGATTTTATGATCAAGGTCTGTTGTGAGTATTATGTCGGTTGAAGTTTCAAGTATATTTTGCAGGTATTCTTTTGTGTCTTCCAGTTCGTGCTGTTTCTTTTGCAGTTTTGTCTGTGCCTCTTTGAGTTCTGTTATATCCTGTGCGATTGTGCACAGAGCGGTGAGTTCATTTTTCTGATCAAAGATCGGAAAGCGCGTGGCGTGATAATATCGTGAGACGCCTTCCAGTTCAATGATCTCTTCAGTGATCGTTTCTTTTCTGCTTTTGAGTACCTCGTGGTCGTTTTTTCTTATAGTTTCAGCAATGGGGCGCGGGAGGATTTCAAGGTCTGTTTTTGCGATGATGTCTTCAAAGGTGCGTCCCAGCGCCTCGCATCCTTTTTTGTTGATCTGGATATATTGTCCTGCGGGATTTTTAATTGAGATGAAGAATGGGGCGGATTCAACGAATTTTTCAAGACGGATCTTTGATGCCACCAGTTCTTCTTCCAACTGGATGCGGTCAGTGATGTCGCGCGTGGCTTCAATAACGCCGATGACACCGCCGCGACCGTCAAGTATAGGGGTCATTGTTGAAGCGGCATATATCTCCCTTCCTGTCTTGTCCATGTGTTTGTATATCTTTTTTTTCGCTGCCTTCGTCTTGATTACTTCTTGTAAAGGACAATAATCCTCAGTTATCTGGCATTCGCCTTTCAGTTTGTTCTCAACCTCGTAGCAGTATTTTCCGATCACTTCCGTTTCTTTCAGTTCATTGTTGCGCAGGAATGTGTCATTCATATCCTGGATAAGCATATCGGTATTTATCACGAGTATTTCATCAAGGAGGCTGTTGAAAATCTGCTTTATTCGGTTTTTCTCAGCATCAATCCTTTTTTGCGCTTCCAGTTCGGTATTGATTCTTTCAAGATTTGCCTCGTAGATGTCCCACAGCAGGCGCGCACCAACATGGTCAATGAATTCAATGTCGGCTGGTTTGTCTGTATAAATCGCATTGCGGACAGATTTATCACCCGTGACTTCTATTATCATGTTCAGATCACCGATATTGAAAAGATCGTGAAAATCTGTTGTGATTATCTCAATACCCATTTTTTTTGCAGCAATCATGCCCGGTGCGTTCGGATTGATGTCGCATACACCCCTTACTTTCACGGGGAAATGTTTCATCACATCGTTGCGGATCATGTCAAGGATGGCAACACATCCCGGACCTCCGCCGACGATGCCGACATTGTAAATCTGCGGTTCCTCTTTTGTGGTAGTTTTTTTGTCTTCAGACATTTCCCTGTAACCTGTTTGTTATTTTAGCATAATTCCTATGATTTATTAATCTTAAAATTGCAAGAATTTCATACAAAGAACACAAAGAAAAAAAGGTGCGCAAAGGGAAAATGATAGAAAAGCAGTCTGCGGCGGCATGCCTTGCCCCTACTGGATTTTAAATTTAGTGAATTTCTGTAAGGGCGAACGACCGTTCGCCCCTGCATCTTTGCGCCCTTTGCGCTCTTTGCGAGAAACATTTCCCGCCCGAAGGACGATTATTTATTTATTCTTGCTTTTTTATTGTGTTCTAATGTAGAATTTTTGCCAATGTATTTATATTCACCAGTTTTTATTTATAAAAGGAGGAATTAAGATTTATGGTCAAATTGGAAAATGGTCATCGGATTATCAAAATCTTGATTTTCATCAGCATAATTATTTCTGCGACTATCTTTTTGACTTCTCAAAGAGCCTGTTCACAAACAATAGATAAAACCATTATTGCCTCGGCACACTCTGGAGAAATATCTCCCTCCGGTTCAGAAAGCGGCACTGAACATTCCGCAGCGGGCGCAGAACATCATGGCGGAGAAGCCGGCGCAGGCGGCGAGCACGGAGCGCATGTAGTGAAGGTGCCGGTGTGGGGAATACTTCCTTTTATTGGCATACTTCTTTCTATCGCGTTCATACCGCTTATAAACCCCCATTGGTGGCATCATCATTTTCCAAAAGTGGCATTTCTTTGGGGATTCCCGACCGCGCTTTGGGTAATCAAACTAAACTATCACTGGCTTATTCATACGGCTGTGGAATACATGTGCTTTCTGGCATTACTCGCAGCGCTTTTCACAATAGCGGGCGGTGTTCTTCTGCGCGGCGCTGTGCGTGGTGTGCCAGTTGTAAACACAATTATTCTTGCTATTGGTTCGGTGATTGCGAGTTTCATAGGCACGACAGGCGCTGCAATGGTGCTCATCCGCCCGACCATTCGCGCCAACAAGGCACGCAAATACCAGTTGCACATCATCCTGTTCTTCATTTTTCTTGTCTGCAACATCGGCGGCTCACTCACACCGCTCGGCGACCCACCGCTCTTCCTTGGTTTTTTAAGAGGCGTGCCGTTCGCATGGACTTTCAAACTTTTCCCGATGTGGGCTTTCGCTGTGGTCATCCTGCTTGTTCTTTTTTTCATTGTGGATACTTATTTTATCCGAAAGGAAGGAATGCCCGCAGAAGACCCGACCGCAGCCCATGGTCCCTTGCAGGTTGTCGGTGCACACAATTTCATCTTCCTTGCCGGCGTTCTCGGGACGGTTATACTTTATTCCCGCCTGCCGCAAAATATGTTCGGCTTTGCCTTCACCCGCGATTTTATTCAGGTTGCGCTGATGGGGACGATGGCGGCATTTTCTCTTAAGACAACGAAAGGCGAGATCCGCGTTGAAAATGGCTTCACCTGGTTTCCCATTAAAGAGGTGGCAATACTTTTCGCCGGCATTTTCGCATGTATGATACCTGCGCTGCAACTTCTTGAGCAGCGCGGGGCGGAACTCGGGGTAACCAAACCATGGCAGTTTTTCTGGGCAACGGGCGGACTTTCCAGTTTTCTTGACAACGCACCGACTTATCTGACCTTCGTTTCGCTCGGCAAAGCAATTCATATGCCCGAAGGCACTCAGATAGTAAAACTTATTGAAGGATTCATCTATGATCCGCTCCTGTTAGGCATTGCAACAGGCGCCGTGTTCATGGGGTCAAATACCTACATCGGCAATGCACCGAACTTCATGGTAAAATCCATCGCGGAGGAAAACCATATCAAAATGCCATCCTTCTTTGGCTATATGGGATATGCTATTCTGATATTGTTTCCGATATATTTTGCTGTTACTTATATCTTTTTTATATGATGAAAAATGGCAGTGTCGTGTCAATAACCGCACGGAGCATACCGTAGATTTTCTTAAAACGAATATTGAATAACGAATATTGAATTTCTAATTATGAAGTCTTTCTTCCTTCAACATTCAGAATTCCTTGTTCGATATTCAATATTCAATCAAATAGTTTGTTTTTTAACAGGGCACTAATAATCAAGGGGCGGGTTTTTAGACCCGCCCCTTAATCATATTGAAACAGGAATAGGGTTTCAGATTCCAGTTTTGTTAATAATTGCGCTCGTTGCCTTGATTGCTTCAAGGGACTGGTCAATGCGCTGAACGATTCGTTGTATTGTCTGTTTTTCTTTCTGTATTAATCTGTGCAATTCATCAATAGAATCCTGCATTTCTTCGGGTTCATATCCCTCTGTTTCTGAATATTTTAACTTTGCAGAGACACTCATTTTCGTCCTATACAGTTATATATATTCCCATAAAACTGAAAATTAAAAGTGATTTTTGTCACATCTGGTAAAAAATTATTCTTCGTTCGCTTCGTGTTATTAGTGGGATTATCTTAATGGAAACCACAGAAGGAAAGAAGTTCCGCCTTCGGGCGGCGAAGTTATTGTGATTTTGCCTCCGTGCGCTTCCATGATGCGCAGCGAGATGGGGAGACCGAGTCCTGTGCCTCCGGGTCGTGTGGAATAAAACGGGGTGAAGATTTTTTCGCTTTCATCCAGCGGCAGGGCATCGCCGTCGTTATGAATCTGAACAATTAAATAATTGTCGTCGGATGATGCTGAAATCTTTACATTTGACGCCGCATTCTGGATTGCATTCTGAGTGATGTTCAGGAAGACCTGTCTTATCTGTTCGGTGTCAAGTAAAAGAGGCAGGAGTTTCTGGTGAAGTTGCAGAGTTAGATTTATTCTCAGGTTGTCCGCATCAGGTTGCAGTATGGCGGCGGCACGACCGATGAGGTCGGCAATGTTGGTTTCAACCTTTTCCGGTTCGCGCGGCTTGGCAAAAAGGAGGACATCATTAACGAGGTTGTTAAGCCGTTCAATTTCGTCTATTAGAATTTTCATCATTTCATACTTGCGGTTATCTTTGGTGTAGTCTGATTCAAGTATTTGTGCCGTTCCCTTGATGGACTGGAGCGGGTTGCGGATTTCGTGGGCGATGCCGGCAGCCATTTCACCAATAGTTGAGAGCCGCTCCATTTTTTTCATTGCAGCGATGTTTTTTTCCAGGCGATCGTAAGATTCGGCAAGTTTGCTGGCGGCTTCTTCCGATCTGTCTTTTTCACGCGTGAGTGCGGACGAGAGTTGACCTGTTATGATTCCGACTGCGATATAGAGAAGGAGTTCAAGGTAGAGGTTTAAATCCTGCGATGGCGGTATGCGGAGTTGGTAGATGAGGTGAAAGAGGAAGATGTCGCAGACGAGTATGGCTGCGATGATGCCGCCCCATCTGCCGAACCAGAAGCCTGAGAAGATAACAGGTATGTAGTAGAGGCGCCCGAGGATTTCGTGCCAGAAGAGAAGATGATGAAGTGTCGTCATGTGGAAGAAAGTGATGACGGCGATCATTACTACGACGGTAATGAGTCGCCACAGAAATTTCCGTCTGCTTGTTGAGTTCAATGCGATTTTCTCCACCAGAAATATTTTGACAGGATTTACAGGATTTACAATATGATCATAGGCGATGTCCGGAATTTCATGTTTGTGGAAGTAGTTTGACGAGTGGAAAAAATTCCCAAAATTTTTTTTAAAAACTAATTGACATCTTGATCATTTATACTGAAAATTAATTCAAAATTTATTTTTGGAAGGAGGGTGATAAGATGTTTGGACCGCATCTGATCCTTGAAGGGTATAACTGCAACAAACGGTTGCTGGGAGATGTAGGATACTTATACCGTGCATTGAATGAGTATCCCCCTAGGATTGGAATGCATATGATAATGCCTCCACATGTGCAGCAATACCTTGAGCGCAGCAAAACCGAGTGGGGACTCTCCGGCTTCGTGATCATTGCAGAGAGCCATATAGCGATCCATACTTTTCCCACCCTCGGCTTCGCCACTCTTGATGTTTTCTCTTGCAGAGATTTTGATTGCGAATCCGCTATTGATTTTTTTGTGGAGAAATTCAAGGTCGGAAACTACAAACACATAATGCTGAACCGTGGCGAGGATTATCCAAAAGACCGATTGAAATCGCTTGAGTTGGTTTCTTCTGAGCGCGAAAAGATAAGCGCTGCGGTTTCCGCCCTTTAGGAAAGAATCACTAAATTACTTAAATAAAGCAGTCAAATAACTGCTGGAGAAATTTTTATCTCTATTTTTGTCAGTTAGAAATATTTGTGCCTCTTTCTACCCTCTGAATTCTTCACGAAGTTCATTTTCATAACTTACAAATTTAAACGCAATAAAGAATGTTATATAATATAAACCGCTTGGTTAATATAAGAAAATGAGATGCGTTTTTTTTCTATGTTTTTTAGTTTTTC
>JBFMBQ010000368.1:0-21209 GCA_040755115.1 bacterium | reverse complement strand
AAATTCAATAAGCAGTGGCATTTGTGAATTTTCAAATTCTAATGTAACAACGACTCCAAGGTGTTTGATCAGTGTATTGAAAAGGGAATAAGAAACAATTTCATAGACTTTATCAATGCTGCGTTGAATTCCCTTCTTTTCTGTCTCAAAGCATGAAAATAGATGTTCAATTCTAAGATCGTTAGGTTTGGTTTTTGATAATAAATCATTCATCTGCAAAACAAGACTTTGTCGCTCACGAAATCGCTGGTATATATAACGCTCAACGACACCGTCGTGTTTGTTGTTTTCAATTGCGAGTAACTCTAAAGCCTTCGGTGGAACGGCATTAAATAAATCGTCTTGGAAACGTGCAGATGATGTTGAGACCTGACCAATAAGTTTTTTTGAAATATCGTCGCGCCAGTGCTTTGATTCCTTACGGTAGTAATCAAATCTTTTCGTTATGTCATTTATCCTCATTTCACCAACCCTGACACGATAAAGTATTTCGGCAATCTGAATCGGTTTGTACAAAGAAACCCGTTGCTTGCCAATGTGTCGATCGAGCAGATCCTTTGCTTCTTCTATTCCTTTAATTGATGCCATTTCTTCTAAGTTAAATTATAGCAAATATTATGCAAAGAACGGTTTTAAAATATCAAATTATATGGTGAAAAACCGAACAGGAGTTCTAACAAGAGGATAATGAGCACAATCGCAAGACCGAGCATGCCTTCGTATTCACGATTTCGGATGACCTGATGCCACTGGAAACGGTGTGCTGCGAGCGGCGAGCGGCGAGAGGGAGATAGCAAGCAGATTAAACAGGGGAAAAAGCGGGGGACGCTTGCTGCATACTCCTTGAAATCATCGCCGAATTTTTTACTGAGAAATTCTTCTTCAAGAAAGATGGTGGGGAGATATACTGCGAAGAAGAAGGGGAAGAATGCGGCGGCGATATAAAGGTTATGTGAGGCGATGCAGAAACCTAAATACATAAAAAAACTGCCGAGATAGAGTGGATTGCGAGTAAACGAGTAGGGACCTGATCGCGAAAGGGTCTCGGATTTTTCAATATAGCCCGCCGAGAGGATGCGGATTGATTCGCCGAGGACTGCGACGGCGGCGCCAGCGATCAGGCTCACCGCATCCGGCTGCGCAAAAAAAAGGAGGACGAGCGTGAAAAGATGTCCCAGCCGAACGCGCCATCTTGATAAAAAAGTTTGAATTTTGCGCATGAATAAAATCAGACAGGATTCACAGGATTGATACCAGTGAAGAAAGTAACCAGTAGATAGTAGCCAGTAGCCAGGATAGTTTAGGTTTAACCTGATGTTGCTGGCTACTGGTTGCTGGTTGCTGGCTACTATATGCTATGCACTCTGCACTTTGCACTTTTTGCACCAAGATTCAAGATTATAAACCGAGCGTGTAAGATAAGAAATGTCCATCTTTGAAGCGATCAATTTTCTTGCCTGTTACATTTGGTAAAAGATTTTTTACGACGGCGTAATCAAGCCGCAGACCGCCGGATTTAGCGCCGATTCCGTAGGTGGGCATGCCGTTCATTGTGCCGATGCGTAGAAAACCGCGGTCTTCTAACCGCCGCTCAACGCCTGCGTAGCCGCGCAGCCGAGTCCGAGCACCAAAAAGTATTTCCGCATCCGCCGCGACAAGTGTTTTAGAGCGTCCCCTGCCCTGATATGCAACGCCGATTCGTATATTGAGTGCGGAGTGCGGAGTGCGGAGTGCGGAATTTCCTCCTTTGCCCCCGCCGCGCTTTACCAGCGACTTCAGTCCCTTCAAATTGATCCCATAAGTGAAACCGCCTGCGCCGCGGTAGAAGAAACTGAAGCCACCGCCGTAATTGAACTGACGGTATTCGGTATTCGGGGTTCGTAGTTCGTAGTTCGGGGTTCGGAGTTCAGAAATATTCACATCTGCGTGATAACGATACCAGTCGGAATAGACTGTTCCTGCGGCGGTGCGCTCGCCGGGTTTCGCCTCTGTGAATGCGATGAGCCTCTCGCGCCCATGATATTTTTCCGCTTCGGGCACAACGCCGTTTGTGTCGGTGTGATCAATTCCCCATTCACCGGGCACAGTGAAGCCGATGCCGAGCACCGCTTCGTCCTCAAGCGGCACTATGATGGCTGTGGTATCGCTGTCAAACTGGTCAAGATTCTTTTTGCCGCCCGGGAAATGCCGCAGGCTGTGGTTGCCTGAGATCGTCAGGCGGTCTGCCCGCATTGCCGCCGCCGGATTCCAGAACAGCGCGATGGGGTCGCCTTCAACGGCGGTGAATGCGCCGCCCATCCCGGCGGGACGAGGGGCGCAGCGGCGCAGAATATCCATATCAATCGTTGACATTCTGACAATCGGTTCGCTGTCAACAGGTGAAGAGAATGCCGCAAAGAAAGGAAAAAGAAAAAAAATAATGGCAAATATTATTGAATTGCGAATTGCGAATTGCGAATTGCGAATTAGATAAACAAAAAGCATAAAAAAATTAGCATAGAAAACGAATTTGTAGTTCGGGGTTCGGGGATCGGAATTTCCGCACTCCGAACTCCGCATTCCGCATTCACTTTATTCCTGTCTCACGCCCGTGCCGCCGCCGGCGGTGAAAAAACGCTGCTCTATTTCGGCTGCAACTCTGCCCGATTCATCCAGCGCCCTGACTGCTTCCCTGCGGCGCGCCAGCGCTTCAACCACGCTGCGGTTAAGACCCGCCGCTTTCGTGTAAGTTATCAGGTTTTCTTCCATCAATTCCTTATACATGATCTCAAACTTGCTCTGCTTTTTCTTCTTGCCGATTTCAACCACGACCGCCGATTTGCCGCCCGCTATGATCTCCGAGACCATAGAGACGCTGTCTTCTGTAACGACGACTACTTCGCACAGTCCGATGATGCCCGGGACAGGGTTTTCCGCGCTCTCAGAGGCTAAAAGGAGATATGCGCATCGCTTGTGGCTGCCGAGTTCGGTCTCAAGTATGCGTTCCGCTTCGGGCGGCGTGCGTCGTGATGAGCAGCACAGTATAGAGAAATCATTTTCCTCGCAGGCGAGCAAGATTTCCTGCACTATTTCGCGCGTAGTGTCGGCGTCAAGGTAGTTAAAGGCGCTGTTGCCGCCGACGAGCAGCCCGATGGGGCGCGTGATGCTGCCTTTAAGTCGTGAATAAAGTGCGACCGCCTCGGCGAAAATGTAGCCCTCAGTTATCGTGCTGGTTGCGCCCATCGTGTAGATTACATTGTCGCCGCGGCATCTTCGGCTGTCGTGCCTGGGGACTACGACGAGGTCAAAACTCTTCGGCGGCAGGACGGAGGGGCGCATGCAGACGACCGTTCTTGCATTCCAGATTCGCCCTAACAGATAAGTCGCCGGGTGCGTGAGCGAGCCAGCCGAGATGATCATATCGGGCGAAAATTTCACGAGGCTTACGAGCGATACCCGCATCACCCGCTGAAGGCACAGCCATATAAAGCCCCTTGAAAAGCGGAGATACCGCGCAAGCAGCGCGATCAGAATCAGGAAGAGATAGGACAGTTTTCCCATCCTGATTTCTATCTTTCTTGCGGCGATGTTGCGCATCTTCCGCACCACGCCTTCACTCTGGTGGACATGCCCGCGCTTACCGTCGCTGACGATGAGAACGCGGATTTTTCTTCTCCTGCTTTGAGCCATTGTTTATATTATAATCCAAGCCACGAATTACACGAATTTTCACGAATTAAAATTAATAAAATAATCCGTGCAAGAGTTCTTATTTTATCTTTCGGGTGAATGTTTTTTCAAGTTCGCGCCAGTGGACAGCGGCGTTTCGTTGAATTCCCTTTCTTTGCCGCAGTGCCTCTTTCATGAGGCGAAAGAATGGGACACGCGGCAGTTTGTTGCCCTTGCGCAGCCGTGCGATGAGGAAAAAAACAAGTATCAGCGAGTGGTAGAATAAAATCGGTAAAAGATTTTTAACGATAAGCGGAAAAGGCATGTTTTTTATCAGAAGCGCCGTCAGATGCAGATACACTTCTTCCCTGCCGAGTTTTGAGGTTTTTCCGGACGATGCCGAATAGCGGTGCTGCACAACTGCGCCGGGGACATAGAGGCAGCGGCGTGCCTTGAGCCGTGCGCGGAAACTCATATCAATATCCTCGTAGTAGGCGAAGAAACTCTCGTCAAATATGCCTGTTTCGGAAAAAAGTGAAGCCCTGTAGGTTGCTGCGGCGGCGCAGGGACCAAAAATTTCCACCTCTTCGTCGTATTGTCCTTTATCAATCTCTCCATGCCCTCGGTTGAAGGCGCTGCCCCACGGCGTGTATTCATCGCCGGTGGAATCAATGATGTTCGGTTTATCGTAAAGCACCACTTTAGAGGCGAAGGAATCGTATTCAGGGCGGGCGGCTGCGGCTTTCATTATCTCTTCAAGCCATGAAGGCGCGCATACAGTATCGTTGTTGAGAAACACGATAATATCACCGCTCGCCGCGCCGATACCGATGTTCACAGCGAAACTGAAGCCGAGATTTACGCTCAGAGGGATTGCGAAGACCTCCGGGTAGTTTTCGGCAAGGAACTCACAGGTGCCGTCCGTTGAGCCGTTGTCAATCACGATTATTTCATCAGGGGGATGATTCTGGCGCCGCAGGGACTCCAGACAATCGGCTAAATACTGTCTGCCGTTCCATGTCGGGATGACAATGCTTGCCTTTTGTGATAACATAGTTTAAGCAACAAGTAGAAAGGGTTAAAGATTAAAGGAAATTAATAAAACCCTCTCATATCATTGATAAATATTAACCTGACAGAGGATAAAAATGCAATTGCCGAAGTTTCCCGATGAGGTTACAAGGATAAAGAAGATGGCGGAGACGGAAAAGATGTTAACACCGCAAGAGCGGGGTATGGCATTACTTGAACTGTATGAAATTTCGGAAGAGATCCTTTCAAAGTGTCCTGACAGAGAGCAGCGATTGAAAATCATGCAGGCATTAAGAGAGGAAAATAACAAAAAACTCGTTCAATTCATAAAAGATGAGAGAAAGCGGCAATCACTATAGAACAGCGATTCAGAAGACAATTGATATTCTGGACAAATTGACAATAAGATATGCAATCATCGGCGGGATCGCTGTTGCCAGGCACGGGATTACAAGGACAACGAAAGATTTAGACTTCATCGTGAATGTAATCAAAATAAAAATCCCTGGAATGTTAGAGCATTTCAGAAAAGAAGGCTTTGATTTTGATGAAAAATGTGCTGTCAGAGAATTATCAGAGGACTCCTTTGCACGAATAAATTACAAAAGTATCCCGGTTGATTTTATGTTGCCCGTGATTCCTTTGTTTTACACTACAATTGAACGAAGCCTAAAAGAAGAAATGTTTGACAGAATCGTAAGAATTGCTTCATCTGAAGACCTGATTTTATTGAAACTACTATCTTTCAGAGACATAGACAGGGAAGATATTAAGGGCATTCTCGCAGCGAACACAGGCCGGTTGGAGGTTGAATATATCTTTGACTGGATAAGAAAAATTATGAAACCGGACGATATTAAAATAAAAGACTTTCAGGAATTGATTGATAAGTATTACTAAAATCGTGTATTTTTTACCTAACCTGGCACAGCCAGAACCAAAAGAAAAAATGAAAACACAGAGCCACAGAGTGCACAGAGAACACGGAGAAATACTTTGACACGGATTAACACGGATTCACACAGATGTATGGGCGCGCTGCGTGCGCCCATACAGAAATCTGCGAAAATCCGTGTAAATCTGCGTCTAAAAAATTTCTTGTCATTTTGCGTAGAAGTTCAGTATTAAGATACGCATGGTATAGCCAGAACCAAAGAGGGTAATAGTAGGTAGCAGGCAGGCAGGGATTTGAAAGACAAAATGTTCACGCAAAGGGCGCAAAGGAAATGCAAAGGACGCAAAGAAAAACTTGAATATTTAAGAGTTCTTGCCATTTTGCGTAGAAGTTCAGTATTAAGACACTTATGTGATGAATTAATGTGAGAGACATTGTGAAAATAAATACACAATACACAATTCGCAGTTCGCAATTCAAAATTATATCTATCGCACTATGTTTTCTGTGCGTCTGCATTATTACCGGCTGCGGCGGCAAAAGCGCAACGATACCGGGTGAATCAACAGGATTTGGAAACCTTGAAGGATATGTATATGTAAACAACTACAATAAAAATCTTGCGCGCGCAGGGAATGCCGCCGGCGAGCCGACGCCCGATGGGAAAGAGCCTGTATCAGGCGCCATCATAACAACAGACACAGAAGACACCGCTGTTACCGACGACAGCGGGTATTTCATGATCAAATCCATAAACGCCGCAACACACACGGTAACAATCAGGCACGACAATCTTGCTGATCTTGTGCTGAACGATGTCAAAATTGAGCCGGGAACGACAACCGATCTTAACGGTGCAGTCGGCGATGATGCGATGACGATGGAACCAGACAGCGCTGTCGGGAAGGGGACGCTCATCGTTACCGCCGTAACATCGGGGCAGGTGCCGGTGCCCGTTGTTACTTCCGTTTATATTAACAATGAAAACACAACGAAAACAACATCGCCCACAGCAGTATTTGATGACATAGCACCCGGGACTTACAGCGTAACTGTGCAGTCAGACGGCTACACAACACCATCATCTCAGCAGGCAACAATTACAAAGGGCGGAACGGCAACACTTAATTTCACGATCACATCAACCACAGGCAACAACCCGCCGCTCGCCACCATCGTTTCACCCGCAGACGGCGCAACCTATACCGAAGGCGTTACCATCAATTTCTCCGGCACCGGCGTTGATCCCGAAACCGGCAGCATCGCAGGGGCGGCGCTCTCCTGGAGTTCCAGTATTGACGGCGACATCGGCACGGGGACATTGCTGCAAAAATCCGACCTGACGGTCGGCACACACATCATTACGCTCACCGCTTCCGACCCGCTGGGCGCAACCGATACGGATTCAATCACCATCGGCGTGCTCACCGCAGCCGCAAATACAGCGCCAACCGCTGCTATAATCACTCCAGCATCTGGCAGCACTTTCCTGACGACACAGAATGTCGTTCTCTCCGGCACCGGCGTGGACGCACAAGACGGCAGCCTCACGGGCGCCGCATTGAACTGGACTTCCAGCATTGATGGCATACTCGGCGCCGGCAACACACTCACTATGGCACTTTCTGCTGGAACACACCTTATCAGTCTCACAGTTACCGATTCCGGCGGACTTACCGACTCCGATATGGTAACCATTACAGTTACAACGCCGACTACGAACACGCCTCCGACCGCCGTTATCGCCACTCCCGCTGACGACGCTATGTTCCAATCAGGGCAAAACATCATTTTCTCAGGCTCAGCCGCCGATACCGAAGACGGCATCCTCACGGGCGCCGCCCTCGCCTGGTCGTCAAGCATTGACGGCGCCCTCGGCATCGGCGCGCTCGTCTCACGCAACGACCTCTCCGTGGGAACGCACACCATTACGCTCACCGCCACAGATTCTAACGATAACGCTGCCACAGATACCGTAACAATTGCTGTTATAGAATCCACTGTAAACAATGCGCCCAATGCGATTATCACCACGCCGGCGAACGGCAGCGCCTTTACCGCAGGGCAGTTGATCACTTTCACCGGTGGCGCAACCGACGCAGAGGATGTCGCCATCACCGGCGCATCGCTCGTGTGGACATCAAGCATTGACGGCAGTTTAGGCACCGGCGTGCTGCTGCTGAAAAGCAACCTCAGCGAGGGCGTTCATATCATCACCCTCACAGCCACCGACTCGGGCGGTCTGTCCGATTCCGCCACCGTGTCCATTACTGTGGAGACGGCACAGGCATCTGGCTCACGAATCCAGAAGTAATAATTCGCAGACTAAAAAAACGACAAAGAGGGACATAATGACAAATTCGTATGACATAAGCAAGGAATTAGACAGAATAATTGAAGATTTGCGGGGGCACTTTGATGCGGTTGACAGCGAGCGCGAGGAGATTTACGCCCACGCGCGCGAGTTGCGCCGGCTCTCAACGCGCGCCATCCGCGAGGCGCACAAAGGCTCACCGCAGAACGCCGAAAACGCACTGTCCGACCTGAGGGAACTCGCTGCAAAAATCACGGACACCTTCCGCCGCTACCCATTCGTGGAAGAAGCGCTACAGGAATATTCAGAGGCATCGCTTTTTCTCGCATTCCTGATGGGGAAGAAAATACCAACCGCCCGTGACCTTGCCACCACAGAGCGCGGCTACCTGTTAGGGCTCGCCGACTGCGTGGGTGAATTGCGCCGCCATGTGCTTTACCTTATCAGCCGCGACAGGCTAGACGAGGCAGCCGGATTAGTTGACCTGATGGAAGAGATATTTTATCTCCTTATGAAATTTGATCACCCTGACGGCGTAATCCCCATCCGACACAAGCAGGACCAACTCCGCCCCATCGTTGAGCGCACGCGTGCGGAATTCACCATGATTCAATGTCAGAAACGGCTTGAAAATAAACTCACCGGGCATGATTTCAGCAGCAAATAGTGAGAAAAAATAGGATTAAGTAATAAGGATTAAAGGGTAAATCCTTCTCCAAAATTCCCTTAATATTTAATCCTTAATTTTTAATCCTTTCTTTTTTAATCCAGATACGCCCTTAATTTTATATTCGCTGTTGAAGCGCGTATTTTTCTAAGTGCGGTATTTTCAATCTGCCTCACCCTTTCGGGAGAGATGTTAAACCGCTCGCCGATTGATTTAAGTGAGTAACGCTCGCCGCCGTCAAGTCCGTAGCGCATTTTTATAATATCCCTTTCGCGAGGTGCAAGTGTCTTCAAACTTTCAACTATGTCTTCTTTGAACTGCTGCGTCATCAGGGACGATGACAGGTCGTCGCTGCCGCCGTCAGCAAGCGAATCAGCGTGCTGCCAGTTCTCGCCGTCATCGTCTGGAAAAAATTCAAGGGAGAGCGTTTCTGCAAGCAGCGGGAGAATACTTACCGCGAGGTTTCTATCTTTTTCAAGACATTCGCGGATTTTTTCGGCGAAGAACTCCTTCCTTCCCATATTGCTGTCAGCGAAATCCATGCCGAAAATCTTTTTGAGCGACCTGTAGTAATTTGTGGGCTTTCTTATCGCGCCGCCGTGCCGCTTCACCGCCTCACGGAGCGACTGCCGTATCCACCATACGGCATAAGTGCTGAATTGAAGCCCGCGATCAGGGTCAAACCTGTCGGAGGCGTGGATTAGCCCGAGTATGCCTTCCTGAACGAGGTCTTCAAAATCCACGCCCTGGTCTTTATATTGTTTCGCCATGCTCACAACCAGCGGTATGTTCCGTTCAACCCGGTGGTTCCTTTCAAATAACTTTTCGTTTTCAGGCAGTTCGTTATTTTCCATAATGACCTGTCGGCGGGGGTTATAAATCTTCAATTTTCCGCGACGGATGCATCACTTTATCTGAAAATTTGGATAAAAAAATCCCCTGTATGGCTGAAAACAACCATCACCTTATTATCCGTTTCGTACTGGTCTGTTTAGTTTAAGACGGAATCGCCGCTATTGTGATTTCAGAAATTATCTCCCGATTATAAAATTTAATCTATATGATTCATCCCTTCGCCATCTTATTCTACGAGGGGACAAGATGTTTTCAATAGAATCCGGCACAATCCGTTGCCGAGAAGCACACATTTCCTTTTTAAATTTTCTTTTTTGTATTTATGCTTAACGAAGGACACGGAGAATATATTTTTTAAAATTGTGGAAATAAGTGCTGGATTCCACTATAAAAAATAAAAAGGGGGCGATATGACGAATCGTAGAGATTTTCTGAGAATAGCGGTGGGGACGGCAGCGGGCGCATTGCTCGGGAGCAAAAGCGGGCTGCTGCCGTCAATAACATCACAGGCAGCCGCCGGCGCCGCGGATAAAAAAAGCCTCATCGTGCGCGTTAAAGCAAAAGATGTCTGGAAAGGAAATATGCACCCTGAAAAGGATGTCGTAGAGCGGATGGTTCTCGCGGGAATGCGCGAGTTTACAGGCAAAAAGGATGAAGCGGGTGCGTGGGGCAGTTTGTTTAAGCCGGACGATGTCGTCGGCATCAAGATAAGCGCAGTGGGGGGAAAGATGCTGTCATCAAACCGCGAATTAGTTGACGCAATGATTTCGGGCTTGTTGGCATGCGGGGTGAAAGAGAACAACATAATTGTCTGGGAGCGTTTTGTTACACAACTGAAAGACGCTGGATTTACGATAAACAAGAGCGGAAAAGGCATCCGCGGAGTAGGGACGGAAGTGTTTATGGGGCGCGGCGGCCGGGGATACGATAAAAATGTTTACCTTGAATACAACAAAGAAAAATCAAATCTCACGAAGATCATCTCACAGGATATAACCGCCCTTATCAATGTGCCGGTACTCAAAGATCACGGAGAGACCGGCATTACGAATGCGCTGAAAAATATCGCTTTCGGCGCTATAAATAATACCGAGCGATTTCACAGAAATAAGTGCGACCCGCAGATCGCAGATGTGTGCGCTATGCCGGAAGTGAAAAATAAGTTCCGCCTCTGCATCGTTGATGCACTGCGCTGCGTGTATGAAGGCGGTCCAGCGGACAGACCTGCAAACAAGTGGGAGCAGAATGAAATAATGATCGGAACCGACCAGGTGGCGCTTGATGTGATTGGTTGGGAGATAATAGAGAAAAAGCGTGCGGAGAAGGGGCTTCCGAGCCTGAAGAAAGCGGGTCGTGAGCCTGTGCATATTTCCACCGCTGAAAAGAAGGGCTTGGGGACGGTAAAAAAAGAGAAGATGGATATCCGAGTCTTATCCGTGTAAATCTGCGTCAAAATTTTTATGAACTATACCCGTCGTGAATTTCTCGCAATAGCAGGCGCAGTAGGGGCAGGGCTTGCCCTGCCCTTAACAGGCTGTAAGTCAGGCTTTGCCCGTGTGAAGGAGGCGGCGGGCAGGCGGCTGCGCACCAGTAAAATAAAACCAGGTATATTCGCTGCCCGCGGCGGCGACCCTTACCGCCTCACGATAGATGCTGTGCGAGCCGCAGGCGGTATGGAATCGCTGGTGCGGAAAGGGGACAAGGTAGTAATCAAGCCGAACATGGCATGGGATCGCAAACCGGAGCAGGCGGCGAACACCAATCCTGATGTGATGCGGGCGCTGGTGGAGATGTGCCGCAAGGCTGGGGCGGGAGAGGTGGTCGTTTTTGACCGCCCGTGCAACGAGGCGCGCCAGACCTACGCGCGCAGCGGCATCGCAGACGCAGCAAAAAAAGCAGGGGCACGCGTCCCATTCGTTGATGAGCGCCGATTCACAGAAATCAAAATACCGAAAGGTTTGATGCTGAAAAAATGGGCTGTCTTCAGCGAAATCCTTGATGCAGATGTTTTTATCAATGTGCCGATAGTCAAACACCACAGCCTTGCGGGAATTACGGTGGGATTAAAAAATCTGATGGGCTGCGTCGGCGGCGACCGCGGACAGTGGCACAAGGAGCATCTGCATCAGCGCATTGCTGACATCAACACCGTAATCCCCGCCGACCTCACCGTCGTTGACGCTTTCCGCATACTGACCGCGCACGGACCGCAGGGCGGGAGTCTGTCGGATGTTACAGAGGTGAACACAATCGCCGTCAGCACCGACCCTGTCGCTGCCGATGCCTACGGCGCAATGTTATTCGGCGTTGAAGCGCGGGATATTGACCACATCCGCATCGCTAATGAGATGGGACAGGGCAAGATTGATCTTGACGCTGCCGGTGTTCACGAATTTGATGTATGATGATTGCGATTGATTTTTGTTGACGGGATTTACAGGATTAACGGGATAAACGAGTAAAAATAAATCCTGTTAATCCTGTCAAAATTAAATGATTCTTCTCCGCCGCATAACACAAATCGCATCCATTCTTTTTTTTCTCACGCTTATTGTTCTTACAGCCTATCCGCTCGCAGCGGAGCGGTGGGTGGATTTTTTCCTGCGCCTCAGCCCGCACCTGATGTTCGCAGTGCTGCTGAACGCCTTCCGTGATTTATCAAGGTTCGCACTGGTATTCCTTCCCGCGCTTGTGCTTCTTGCGCTGATTCCTGTGCTTGGGAGATTTTTCTGCGGCTGGGTGTGCCCGCTCGGCACAACGCTTGATGTTACCGACCGCATTCTGCGCCGCAGGCACGATTTCTCACGCGAACCACTGAAATGGAAACCTCTGAAATATTATCTCCTGCTCGCCATCCTCATCGCCGCATATTTTGAGGCGAATCTTTACGGGTGGCTTGATCCGCTCCCGCTCGTTACACGCGCCTATATGCTCGTGATATTCCCGATCCTGAACTTTTTAGCGCAACTCGGCTTTGATGGGCTTTATCCTGTGCAGCCCTTTCGCTTTGCGGCGGCGCCTGCGGAGGATGTGTTTAGAACTTATGTTTTTCCGCAGGGGCAGCAGCATTTCATCGGGCATTTCTGGCTTTTCATCATCTTCGCAGCCGTTCTTCTGTTAGTGTTCATAAACCGCCGCTTCTGGTGCCGTTTTTTATGTCCGCTCGGCGCGGTGGCTGCGCTTGCTTCCTGGAGTTCGGTTTATCGCCGCGTGGTATCGGACAAGTGCACGGAGTGCCAGAAGTGCGTGCGCAAGTGCCGCATGGGGGCGATTGGGGCTGGCGGCAAGCGCGATTACCCCGGCGAATGTATTGAGTGTTTCACCTGCGTGGATGTATGCCCGGAAGGGGCGGTATCCTTCCGCTGGGGCTGGGGAAAACGGAAAGGCGATCTTGATGTGAACCTTGCCCGCCGCGGGATATTAGCCGGGATAACGGGCGCGCTGGCGGCGGCGCCGATTGTGCGGCTCAGTTTTGCGAATCCAGAAAGGGGCGAAAGTTATCTTGTGCGCCCGCCCGGTGTGCTGGAGGAGGAAAGGTTTTTACAGGAATGTATCAGATGCGGGGAATGTATGAAGGTGTGTCCGACGAACGGGCTGCACCCATCGTGGTTTGAGGCGGGGCTTGAGGGGATGTGGATGCCTCGCCTGGTTTCCAGAATCGGCTACTGCGAATTCAACTGCACGCTGTGCACGCGCGTATGTCCGACCAATGCTATAAATAAACTTACGCTTGATGAAAAATATCGGTTCGTGATCGGCGTTGCGAAGTTTGATACAAACCGCTGCATTCCTTATGCAGAGGGCGTTGACTGCATCGTGTGCGAGGAGCATTGCCCTGTGCCCGAAAAGGCGATCCGCCTGCGCCGCGAGCGTGTGCTGGATGATAATAATAAAGAAAAAGATGTGCTTATTCCGTATGTGGTGGAAGATGCATGCATCGGCTGCGGGATATGCGAGAACAAGTGCCCTGTCAATGGTCAGGGGGCGATAAGGGTTTATACGATAAAACCATTTTTGAGGGAGCCGTCAAAGGGAAAAATCGGCAAGGAGTATATAAGAGAATTGATGCCCGGCGAGGAAGTGAGTCCGTGGAAGGCGTCGGCATCGGGTGATGTTTTTGAAGGTGAGAGACTGTTTGACTTCATTGATGGCGGGGCGGAGATATATTTTGAATACGGTTTTATCAGGGCGGCGACGCGCGAATATAAAGCGGGTAAGGATGCCGCAACGGTTGACATCTTTGAGATGCGCGACCCGACCGCAGCGTTCGGGATATTCAGTTATGAGCGCGCGGCGGATCAGCCTGCGATAGACATCGGCAGCGGCGGCGTGATGAGCGATTATCAGTCGGCTTTCTGGCATCGGAAATATTATGTGAAGGTCAGTTATTACGGCGAGGGCAGCGCAGCCGAGCACTTGAAGAAATTTGCGGTTGCTGTTGCGAAAAAAACACCCGGTGAAAAATTTGATGTTACGATGCTTAAATCGCTTCGGGCGGATGCGCTGACTGGCTCAGTGATCCTGATTCGCGGACCAATCGCAATGCGCAGCATAACGCTGCTCTCCGACATTGACGCGATCCCGTTTGATGCGGGCGCGCTCGGCGCATCCTACCGCACGGCAAAGAGCAGCGGACTTCTCATTCAATACAATTCAGGCGCCGAGCGAGAAAAATATCTGGGAAAAATCAGAAGCGGGCTTGCAAACAAGGGCTACACTGAATCACAGGTTAAGAAAGGACGATCAGAATTCAGGAAGAACGGGGACAGGATCACAGCCGAACTTGCTGGTGACAAGTGTATTGATCTGTCATTGGAACAGATTAGCACGGATTGACAGGGAAAAGAAAAGCATCAAAAACTAAAGAACGAAAAAGATAAAAAATCTCAATTCTCAATTCAACAGGTTGCTGAAAAAATAAATATTTCGCGCAAAGGCGCAAAGAACGCGAAGAGATTCGCGGAAATTCACAGGAAAGATCTATGTCTATCCGTGTTCATCTTATGAATAATCCATTGCCTTTTGATTGACATGGCGGCTTTTTGAGATGTAATATTAATATGTGAAAGGTTTCACGAACTACAAGATTGACAGGATTGTCCAGAAATAAACGAGGAAATCAGGAGGAAAAAAATGGATTTTGCGCTTACAGAAGAACAAACTGCTTTCAGAAAATCCTGTTTTAATTTCGCCCGCAACGAGATTTATCCGATGATGGAAGAATACGAACTGAAAGGTGAGTTTTGCCTGCCTGCGTGGAAAAAGATGGCGGAGTTCGGGATGATGGGGCTGCCCTTCCCTCCCGAATACGGGGGGAGCGGTGCGGATGTGTTGACCACGCTGATCGGGATTGAAGGGCTTGCCCACGGCGGCGCAGACGCCGGCACCTGTCTCTCGTGGGGGGCGCATACAATACTATGCGGCGTCCCTATCTGGCTGTTAGGCACTGAAGGGCAGAAAGAGAAATATCTGCCCAATATCGCCAGCGGTGAGTGGATCGGCGGGTTCGCGCTCACGGAGCCGAACGCCGGCTCGGACGCCGCATCAGTTCAGACCACGGCAGTGAAAAAAGGCGATAAATATATTCTGAATGGCACAAAGATGTTCATCACCAACGGACCAATCGGTAAGGTTTTCGTGGTTATTGCTGTAACCGATAAAAGCGCGGGGCACTTCGGCATCAGCGCTTTCATTGTGGAGAACGGTTTTCCCGGATTTTCTGTCGGGAAGGAACTCAATAAAATGGGCAACCGCACATCAACGACATCGGAGTTGATCTTTGACAACTGCGAGGTGCCGGCGGAAAACCTGCTTGGTCCTGAGGGCTACGGCTTCATAACCGTGGGCAAGACGATACTTGAGTGGGAGCGGTCGTGTTTGTTAGCGGCGGGCTTGGGCGGGCTTCAGGCGGGACTTGAGTTGTGCATCAAGTATGCGAAAGAGCGCAGACAGTTCGGGCGCCCGATAGCGGAATTTCAGGCGATCCAGCACAAGTTGGTGGATATGAAGATCGCCATTGAGGCATCGCGGTTACTGATTTACAAAGTGGCGTGGATGAAGGATAACGACATACCTGCGATGATGGAGGCGTCCATCGCCAAACTTTTTATATCCGAGGTTGGAATGCGCAGCGCTGAAGACGCCGTGCAGATTCACGGCGGTTACGGCTATATGAAGGAATATCCCGTTGAACACGGTTTCAGAAACGCCAAACTCGGCACAATCGGCGGGGGCACATCGGAAATACAGCGGAACATAATTTCGCGACTCACGCTGAACCTTAAAAAAGGAGGTGCACGCTGATGGATTTCCGCTTCACACCAGAACAGGAATCGTTTCAGAAAAGTTTCAGAAACTTCTGTGAAAAAGAGATCGCACCGAACGCCGCCCGGGTTGACCGCGAGGAAATTTTCGGGCATGACAACTTCAAAAAATTAGCGGATGTGGGCTTTCTCGGCGTCAATCTGCCCGCAGAATACGGCGGCAGCGGCGCGGACATAATAACTTATGCAATCGGTGTGGAGGAACTCTCAGCCGCCTGTGCCTCAACTGCGCTTGCTGCGAATGCAAGTTGTTCCCTTTGCGGCATGCCGATTCTGGACTACGGCACAGAGGGGCAGAAGAATAAATACCTTACGAAACTTGCCTCCGGCGAACTCATCGGCTGCTTTGCCCTGACCGAGCCGGGGTGCGGTTCCGATGCGGCGGCGGTCAAGACCTTTGCGGAGAAGAAAAACGGCGGTTATGTTCTCAACGGCGCAAAAATGTTCATAACAAACGGACCTGTTGCGGATGTGGCGATAGTGATTGCGCGCACGGACAGGGGCGGCGGGAACAAGGGCATCAGCACCTTCATCGTGGAAAAGGGCACGCCCGGCTTTGCAGCGGGTAAGAAGTTGCAGAAACTCGGCGTCCGCGGCTCCACGACATCGGAGTTGATATTTGAAAACTGCGAAATACCGTCTGAAAACCTTCTAGGCGAAGAAGGCGGCGGCTTTGCTATTGCGATGGAATCGCTGGAATGTGCGCGCATCGGCATGGCAGCGTTCTGCGTGGGGATAGCGCGGGCATGCATGGAAGACTCCATCGCTTACGCCGAGACCCGCACTGCCTTCGGGAAGCCGATAGGTGCGTTTCAGGAAGTGAACCACAAGATTGCGAACATGCGGATGAATATTGAGACTGCTCGCAATCTTGTTTATTACGCAGCGTGGCTGAAGCAGGAAGGGAAGCCGTCAAGGGCTGAAATTTCAATTGCGAAACTTTTTTCATCTGAAATTGCGACGAAATGCGCAAACGATGCGGTGCAGGTTCACGGCGGCTATGGCTACAGTGCGGAATACCGCGTGGAGCGGCTGTATCGCGATGTGAAGATTGGGGAGATTGGGGAGGGGACTTCGGAGGTGCAGCGGATGATCATCGCGCGGGAGTTGCTGAAAGACTGAAAAAAACAGTAGATAGTAGACAGTAGATAGTAGGTAGGGAAAAACCTTCCCCAATATATCGTTATTGTCATTCCCGCATGTTCCCCACACTGTCATTCCCGCATGTTTTAAGCGGGAATCCAGAAAAAATTAAAATACACAAGTTCACTTATTTATTAAAATTCAAGGAGAAACAAGATTAAATTTGGGGTTTGGTGTTAATTCATTCTGCCCTGCAAAATCTTTACTATCGGCAGACCATTCAAGTTTGTTCGTAGGCTTTCAGGAATTCGTCCCTCAAAATGCCTGCTTGCGTGCAAATTGTTCTCAAGGTTGAACCCCTTATTCTATTGTGATTCGACATGGTTAAAGGAGTCTTTGTGCCATCAGTGTTTTCCCGAAGCATAGAAATATGCTCCCGTTCCCGAACAAGACGAAATCCTAATAGTTCAAAAGTCTTGATGACCCTATTTTTTGGAACATCAACTGGGAACTTTGACATCAGATAGATACTCCCGCCTCAGCGATAAAGGCTTCAAGTACGGGAGATTCTTCATCAAGAGCGTCCTGACCGAAAGTCTCAATATGGAAATGAATAGCAGATTTCACATCGGTGAGTGCCTCCTCGTAGGTATCCCCTTCGCCAACGATGACCCCTTTAAGTCCAAGAGGATACGCTACATATCCATCAGGGTGTTTCTCAACTATTATCTTGAATTGTTTCATCCCGGCACTCCCTCTTTATCATGATTATATTTTATAAAATAACATGCGAATAAGGGAAAATCAAACATTTATACGATGGGAGTTTGATTCAGCGGTTGACAGGCTGTTGAGAAAGACATGGAACCACAGATGAACACAGATAGACACAGATTTTTCCCACGAATTTACACGAATTTCTTTGCGCACTTTGCGCCTTTGCGCGAAATCTTTTGTTTTTCAACACTCTGTTGAAACAAAAACTAATCATAACCAAAATTTAGCCACAGAGGACACGAATGACACGGAGCAGGGACGCACTGCCCCCTGTTTTCGCAGGGGCAGGCTCATGTGCCCCTATGGAATCCGTGTAATCTGTGCAAGCATGTTCCTGCGGAAGCAGGAATCCGTGTCGCTATTTCTCTCTTTGACGCAGATTTTCGCTGATTTTCGCTGATTTTTTGGCTTGCGCTGAAATATTTTTTTCTTCTTCAAAATCTGCGTCCATCCGCGTTAATCTACGTCTGAAATTTACTGCTTTTGTATTATGTCTATCTTTGGGTTTGGTGACAGTTCATTTTGTCCTGCAAAGTTTTTGCCGTCTGAAGACCATTCAAGTTTGCCTGCGGTGTAGTTAGGCCCGTTCAGTTCCTCACGAGTGCGGTATGCCCAGATGATGACCGCTTTTAGTGACTTGTCCTGCTTGCGGACATCAGCGAGTGCTGCTTTGAGCGTATCTCCATCGTTTCCTGCATCAGGCATAAGAATCTTCATTGTCGTGCGAGGGCGATTCGGCTGGTCTGCAAGCACTTTTTCCATGAGGACATAATCCGCTGCCTGTTTTTTCGCTCTTGAACCTTCATAAGTAGTTTTTTTTGATGAACAGGCAGGCAACGATAAAAGAAATGCAAAAAGAAACATGGCAACAGCCAATTTGCATATATCTGTGAGATTTCGCACTTTTATTATAATGAAATGAGCGCGGCAATTTGGAGTGCGACATCACGATGTCGCTTTCCATAGTCGGCGACATGTCGCCGACTACCAAAGCGGTGTCGTGCCACCGCACTCCGAAATTATCCATTTGTTTTTTGTAAGATGCGAAAGGACAGTTTTTTCTCTTTTCGTAACCTTTATTGCACTGGCTCAAGTAACCACATTCTATCAGATGCACCCGTAGCATTGAAGTTATATCCACACGGACTCCCAACATCGCCACCAATTATATAAACTTTTCCATCTGTTGTTGTAACTGCCTTTGGGCAACCTATCACTTCTCCGAATTTAAGAGTCGTGGTTGTAAATTGGTTGTTTGTTGGATTGAACATATAGGTTGTATCTTTGCATGGACTTGTAAGATAAATCATGCCATTAGGATCTCTCCAAACAGGAGGAGACTCATCCTCAATTGACATAATATAAGATGCAGTTTTGGATACAGGGTCAAACACTTGTATTGCTTTTGCGTTGCCCCCGATCAAATAAATCTTCCCATCATTTCCTGTAATTGTTTTTATTCCGTTGCCAGGACCTGGTAGAGTGGATGACAATAGAGTGATATTACCTGTAGATGTATTAAACTCCCAAATTTTATTTACCGCGGAACCTGTCCAGCCACCGAACATGTATACTTTATCTTGATATGCTTCATACGCAATCATCCATATATTGTAACCGTAATCTGCGGTTTCTTTTGCAGTTCCAGCAGAAAGATCAACTTCTATGACTTTTCTATGTGTTCCCCATCCACCGTTTTCTGTAGGACCTAATCCAGGTGTGATATAGATTTTGCCGTTTGATCCTATGGTGCCCAAACTATAGGTCATTATTGGATATGGAAGTACTTCTGCCCTTGTTGTCCATGTATCGCCGCTTATATCGTAAACAAATATTTTATCATTATAGACAAATGGTCGTGTTTCGCCTTTTTGCCCTCCTGTCACATAAATCTTGTTTTGAGATGGCGAGTACACTGCTATTGGATGTGTTAAAGGAGTTGGAAGTGGAGTTTTTTGCGTTATTTTCCAGCCAGAAATGTTGATCGGTTGATTTTCTTTTACAGTAATTGTCAATGTTTTTGTGTCTGTGGCACCATCATTATCTGTCACAGTCAATTTAACTGTATAGGTGCCTGCTGTTGTGTACTGGTGACTGGGATTTTGTGTGCTTGTGGTTGGACTGCTATCACCGAAGTCCCATAGATATGAACTGCAAGTGCCATCTGGATCAACGCATGAGCCATTGAAATATACTGTCAAGGGTGCTGTGCCTGAAGTTTGTGATGCCGATGCGCTCGCGGTTGGCGGTTTATTTGTTGGCGGATTCAGTAGTTTACAACTTGTGTCAAGATAATAAGTATATCCAGAACCATCAGCCTTTATTTTCTTCACATTGCTTTCAGTAACAATTGAAATTGAGGTTACATATTTTTCCCATCCGATGACAGGTAAATATGTGTAGCATTTCTGTTTATCGGCACCGCCGGTTCCGTTTCCTTTGTCAGGCGGCGCTTCTAATTCACTTGTAACTTTCTCACCGTCCAAGGCGAACACGGATGCAGTGTTGTTGTAGTCGTTGTTTCCACCGCCTGCGATAATCTCCTTTTTGCTGTCTCCATCTATATCATCAAGTGTCAATCCCCACACATGCCCGGGATTCCAATAACTGCCTTGCAATTGCCCGGCATCGCTTATAACGCAGATTCTATTTGGGTACCAGTAATAGTGATTTGAGGAAGATACGATTTCTTTTTTGCTGTCACCATCCACATCGTCAACAAAAATCTTGTTAACTACGAGTTGTTCATCAGGCGGATAAACTCCTGTCGCCCCTGTTTTGTATTTCCATAGCACATTACAACTCTTGTTTAGAACATATACAACTCCCTTGTCATTGCCGCTGCTGTCTGTGCCGAATACAACATCTTTACTTCCATCTCCATCAACATCTGCAAGAACTGCTGCGGTGATGATAGAATTTGCTGTGTAATTACATGAGGCGATTTTAGAGGCATCATAAGCGGTTATTATATTGTCCCTGTATTGAACGCTGTCTACTTCCGGTATGACTTGCTGCTGGGTTTTTACACTTATGTTCACTAAACTAACATCTTTAACCGTTCCATCGGATACCGTAAGGGCGATAGTATATGTGCCCTCAGTTGAAGGTGCGGTATAAGTTACCGTGCTGCCGCTGCCTGAAATTGTTCCTGCGCTCGGTGTCCATGTGTAGGTAAGATTTGCTGTATTTCCGGAATAATTGACTGATGCAGTGATAGTTGAATTGGCTCCGGTAGTTACTTCCTGCGGACTTGCTGTAAGTGAACTAATCGCCAGCGTCTCGGTTTCTTTTTTTATCACAAATATAGACCTTTGCGAATAAGCAGTATAAGTGCCGTCTGTAACAGAGACATATATTGTATGGAGTCCTGGTGTTTCAGGCACTATCCATGTTGCGGAAGAGCCTGTCCCATAAACTGAGCCTTCAGCAGGTGTATATTTATATGTAAGAGCGCCACAATTTGAACTTGTTGTCTCAACACTTATCGTGCTTGTCTCGCCTGCGTAAACTGTTTCAGGGGTTGCTATTATCTTTGTTATGCTGATTGAGCACTGCGTTGGAGCAGCCGACAGCGTGATTTCAGGAACAACGGTCGTTTCTTTTTTAACAACA
>JBFMBQ010000367.1:0-4666 GCA_040755115.1 bacterium | reverse complement strand
GACACATGGAAAGTGAAAAAACAAAAAAATATGGCGGGTACTGTCCGCGAAGTGGACTGGACATACACATTCCTCGGCAGCGGAAAAGGGCAAAAATCACACTGCCGGAATATCTCCCTCTCTATCCAGCACACGGAAAAGATTGACCAGCAGATGCCGGGCGGAATCATATTGAATGTCCTCGTAAAATATGCCCTCAACGGCGATATATGTCTCTCCGGCGGCAAAATCAGCGAGGCAAAATACGAGGAAAAATTCTATGTCTCGCTCGCCAACCCCGAATTGCAAAAATTTCACATGGAAAAAAATTCATACACAGATTACATCATAAAAAAAGCAGACAAGATTCAGTAGACAGTAAACAGGGGAAAAACGATAAAATAGCAGATGGAAAATGATCGTCGTTTTACATTGCATGTTGGTTCAATGTTCAACCTTGAACCAACATGGATATCTGAACCGTGAACCGTGAATCAATGAATCTATCCCAAAATCTTAAAGCCGCACTGCCGAAAGAAATCTACCATTTCCTTAAAGACATCGGTAATGCAGCAGCCGTGCAAGGCGTCCGTACTTATTTAGTCGGCGGCGCCGTTCGGGACTTTCTCTTAAGGGGCGGATTTACAGACACGGACTGCGCCGTAGAGGGCAATGCCGAACGGCTCGCAAGGGCTTTCGCGCGCCGAACGAAAGGCAGAGTCATCTCACATCCGCAATTTCTCACCTGCCGTGTTGAACTGCCCGACGGCAGGCATGTTGATTTCGCCGCAGCGCGGAAAGAAATTTATCCGAGATCGGGCGCGCTCCCGCGGGTGTCGCCTGATACAATTGAAAACGATTTGCGCAGGCGCGATTTTACGATCAACGCAGCGGCGATTGCCCTCAACCCTGGAGTTTTCGGCGCGCTCATAGACCCGCACGGCGGCGCCGCGGACATCAGGAAACGACTGCTCCGGGTTCTTCACGACAAGAGTTTCGCCGATGACCCTACACGCATACTGCGCGGATTGCGCTTTGCGGCGCGCTTCGGCTTCAAACTTGAACCAAAAACAACAAAACTCGCAGCAAATGCGATCTCCAGCGATTGCTTCCGCAGCATTTCAGGCGCAAGACTAAAAAAAGAATTACAACTCATCTTCGGGGAAGAAAAAAGAGTCCGCATCGTCGGGCAGATGAAAGACTTCAATATCCCGTCAGCACTCGTAAATGGATTACATTTCAGCGAAAGACTTCTTTTACCTCAAGATAAAATTAAAGAGGCACTGGGAACTTTCAACATACCAAATTCAAGGTTCAGGGTTCAGGGTTCAGAGTTCACGGTTCCGAGTTCCGAGTTCAAAATTAATCTCTGGGTTCTCTATATATCGGCAGTTTTGTATAACTCAGATGAAACCACCATACGCTCTTTCACGCATAGATTGGCAATGACAAAGAAAGAGTCTATCATCATTCACCAGAGCACCTTCCTGTCAGGCGACATCCGAGATATGGCGCGCTCCGACAGAACGAGGGTCGGCGACCTGTATTTCAAAATCCTGCCACTTGAAAGAGAGGCAGTGTTTTTCATCTACGCCTCGGAAAGTTCGCCCACGGCAAGGAGAAATTTCCACAAATGCCTCCTAAAACCGCCATCACTTGAAATCACAGGCAGAGACCTCAAGGCAATGGGTTTCACCCCGTCGCCCGCCTTTAAGGAAACCTTGAACGAAGTATTCAAGTTGAAACTTGAAGGGAAAGTGCGCACACGCGAGGAAGAGCTGAAAGCAGCGAAATCAATTCTGGAATCATACTTGTAATAAATTTCTATTTTTCAATTATTTCTGAGTCATTTGTTTTTTCAATATCAAATATTTGATACGAGACAATGTTAAAGTACAATATTCCGAATTCAAGACCTGGCTCTATTCTACTCAATTCTACGACCCTATTCTATCCTCATAATTCTACCTCTTGATCATTTTTTCAAAACCTGAATTATATTCAACTAACTTTGCCCAATTGATTTTTCCATTATCGCAAAATTTCTGCGAAAACTCTAATGTGAGTTTGTTCACGATTTGAGCATAGTTTTCGGCAAATTCCTCGTTTTTCTGTTTTGCTTTGTAGCCAATCGGCTCAATGATGTCTATGTAAAGTTTTTCATCCCCGGAAATAAGCTCCCAGAATCTCTGTCCGCATAACTTCAAATAACCGCCCTTATCCGGTTTATTGTCTTTGCCAAAACAACATCCATTGACTGCAATAACCTTTTTCCCTGTTTTCGCTTGCAGTGTTTTTTTCGCAGCCTCAAAATTGATCCGCAGTTGTCTGATTTGACTTGAATTACCCCAATTCCAGCCGGCTTTGATTTCGACAATATAAATAGTTCCGTCTTTCTCAAATTCCAAATCAATACCTGTTAGTTCGGACTTTTTAGCGCCGTATACTTTGTCGCAAACAAAAATCGCCAATCCTTCAATAAAATTCCCAAATAGTGTTTCCTCCTGCGACTGTAGAAAGGCGTCAAGAAATCCTCTAACCAAATCTTGCGCGGTTAGCACATTTTTGGCTTTGAAGAGATAAGGATTTTTCTGTTTCAGAATTTTAAGCAAATCAACTTTGTTTTGCACATAATCCAATCTTCGCCGGTGAAAGATTGAGATGTGTTTCTCCACATATTCGTAAATTTGTTGCGATTTTAATTTTTTCATACAGTGATTTTGTTATGACTGAACAAAGAAGGCTCTTTTTGTATAACTTTTGCCTTGGCCATCTCAACATACTCATGCATTATCTCAATGCCAATGGAGTTGCGCCCCATTCTTTGCGCCGCCTCCGAAGTGGTGCCGGAACCCAAAAATGGATCTAAAACCCAATCATCTTCTTTTGTAAAGAGTTTGATAAACCATTCAGGCAATTCCTCTGGAAATGCCGCACTGTGATTTTTGTTGTTGCAGACAGTTGCAAATTGCAAAACATTGGTAGGATATACCATTCTTCGTTTCAGCCAGTTAGAAATATTTTTGCCAAACCCACTACCAGTTTTGGAATTGTCTCGTATTTTGTCCGTTTCGCTCAGACTTTTCAGCCGTCCATTCGCCCAATCGCCAATCGGAACCATAACCGCCTCTTGATACATGTTGAAATTACGCGTCTTGTTGAATTGCAATATTCGTTCCCATGCGTCGCGGAAACGATTCGGCCATTTGCCAGGATAACAATTTTTTTTGTGCCAAATGAATTCTTCAGTCCAAAGCCAGCCTTGTTTTCTTAATGCTAAAATCAACTCAATTACATAGGTGTGCCTTTCACCATTTTCGGCTTTTTCTTTAATGTTCAGAATAAATGTACCTGTGGATTTTAAAACTCTTAAAAGTTGCTTGCTAATTGGTAAAAACCAATCTACATATTTTTCAGGCTCTATTCCCCCATAAGTATGTTTTCGTCTATCAGCATACGGTGGCGATGTAAAAATTAAATCAATTGAATTATCATCAATTGTTTGTAGGATATCTTTACAATCACCTTGTATGATTTTTGTTGTAATCTCTTTCATATTGTTTCTATTTCCACACAATCAAAAGTATCATTCATAGTACATTCAATATTTTCAATCTGGAACTTCTCTTTTTCTCTGTTTTCTATCGTTGAAATATCCTGAATGTCATTTGTGTAAAATTCACATACTCTTCGTGCTTGTTCTTTTGTTCTGGCTATCACCGATACCAGATAACTTTTAGTAATCACAACCTGATATGTTTTCATGATTCACCCCATATTATATCCAATATGGAAAAGTATTTATATTATTTTTGACGCCGATAACACTGATTTTTGTCGTGGTTTCTCGGCGTCTTCAGTGCCTTCAGCGTATTCAGCGCCTGAATTTTTACAGTTTTATCCTCGTGCGGAAGGAGACGGATTCAAGCGGCTGCATGGCGTCGTCAAAGGCGCGGTAGTAATCGGTGATGAAGAAGATGTGTTTGGTTACGCCGAAAATAAGTTGCCCTTTGACAACGGAATTTTCGCTGGCAGTGCTCTGCGACGGAACAAAATTTTCTTTTGCGAAAAACAGGTTGAATTGCAGCCTGTCGGAAAATTTCATATTCGTTGAAAAAGTAAGCCGCGGATCGGTCGCTTCGTAATCCTCGTAAGTTATGCGCACGGGGAAAGAAGAATTGCTGAACAGCGACAGTTCAGTGAAATAGCCGTCAACTCTGCCTGCCGGATTGGCTGCGATGGTGTTGAAGGCGGGGCGCGCCTCGTAATGCTCGTCAATGATGCCGGGGACGAAATCGGCGTCAAATTTCCTGTATTCCACACGCACCTGCGCATCACCGAAAGGCTTTATTATGCTGCCGAGCGCGAAGCCCGTGCCGTAGTGCTCTATCTGCGCCGACTCGGCATACAGTTCCATTTCAGGGCGCAGTTCGTAGCCGGCGTCAACGCCCCACACCTTAAAATCAGGGTCGGAGTCCGCCGCTACAGTTGCGCCGACCTCCGCTTTGCCCATGCGCCGCTCCGCCCGCCCGCCCCATAAATGCGACAGCGTCCCGAACAGCCCAACACCCGAACGCTCGTTCCACCGCTGAAACAGCAGCCCCTTCTGCTCGTTCACGGGCACATTGCTCATCGTATTGGAATAATAATTGCGCACGATAAAGCCGCGCCCGAGCGTCAAGCCCTC
>JBFMBQ010000366.1:0-3897 GCA_040755115.1 bacterium | reverse complement strand
GTTGAGTCCTCGCGGTAATGAATTTTATTAATACGGCAGAAATTAAGAATTTCGGTTCGCGGGATATTCAGAAGCGGGCGGATAATGCAGCCGTTTTTGAAATCCATTCCCGACAGACCTCGCAGCGATGTCCCGCGCATCAGGCGGAAGAGAACGGTTTCAACCTGATCGTCCCGGTTATGTCCGAGCGCAACCCTTTGCGCCTTGTGTTTTCTTCGGATTTTTTCAAGAAAGGCGTGTCGCTCCCGCCGCGCAGCATCCTCAATAGAAGCGCCGCGCATACCTTCAAGAACACCCTCGCCGAGCCTTTCAGACTCAAATTTCAACCCGAGCCGCTGTGCAAGTAGATGACAAAATTTCTCATCTCTGTCCGCTTCCATCCCTCGTAATCCATGGTTGAAATGCGCTGCTATCAGTTTCCATCTGTATCTCTTACTCAACCGATGAAGGACAAGCAGGAGAGCGGTTGAATCAATACCTCCTGAAATGCCGACCACAACTTTATCGCCTGCCGTCAGGAGATGATCCTCTATTATGTTTTTCTCAACTCTTGCTGTCAGGTCTTCTTCTTTTTTCATCGCTTCCATTATTACAGTTTAAAATCTGATCATCAAAAATAATAGCGTCCTGTGAAAGGAGGATGTTTTGGAGTTGCTCCGTTTTATCCTCAAGGTTTGAGGATGGGGCATCGGATAGGATCGCTGCTGCTGCGCCGCCAGCCTGACCAACCGCCAAGCAGGTGGGCATCACGCGTGTTGAGGAAAAGCCGCGATGACTGACTGAAATGCACTTGCCGACGGTTATGAGATTGTTCACCTCGTCATTGAGAAGGCAGCGCAGCGGGAGGTCGTAGAAGCCGCGCCTGCCGAGCGGCACCGCCTCAATGGTGTCGGTGTGCGCGGAATGTATGTCAAGAGGGAATGCGCCTTTTGCGATCACATCGGGAAAAGCGCTGCCTTCTGTGAGGTCTTTTTCTTCAAGTCTGTAGCGTCCGATAAGCCGTCGCGTTTCGCGCACGCCGATGCGTGGGGCAATCTGCAAAAGGACGGCATCCTTGAAACCCGGTATGTCTGATCGCATAAATTCAAACAGTTCATGCACCTGGCTGATGCCTTCAAGCATCGCTGCGGAAAGTTCCTCTACGCGCAGGGCGTTGAAGCCCTGAACGCGTGTGGTATTGATCACGACTTCGTTCGCTCTGACGCCGCCGAAGAAAAGGAGTCTGTCGCGCGAAACCTTCAGGCGACCGCTCCGGCGCGCTTTCTGAACCTTTGTGAAGAAACCTGAGACACCGATATAGCCGCGATCAAGGACGGATATGTCAGGCGGCATGTAAAATTCCTCCGGGTGCGCCTTCTGGTATCGGACAATTTCGGCTGCGTCAACATGACCTACACGGAAGATGAGCGACATCGGCTGTGCGTCGCCGTCGGTCTCCATCGGCACGCCCGAAGCGTAAGTGAGGTCGCCGTTGCCTGTGGCGTCAATGAAGACCCGTGCGCTCACTTCCCGCCTCTCGCCGTCTTCGCTTTCAAGGACGGCGCATGCTATATTGCCGTCTGGGGCGAGTTTCACATCGCGCAGGCGTGCACCGAGTATCAATTTTACGCCCGCCTTCTCGAGGAAATCGGTGAGGACGATTTTAAGGATCTCTGCATCAACTGGGGTTACGGTGGTAACAAAGCCGATGGGGTCAGGAAGATGTCCGAGGCTGCCGCCAGCGATGACGAGTGCGTCCACAAGTTCCTGTGCAAAACCGCCGATTACCCTGCCTGCCGGGCTGTGAAAAGTCTGCATCGGACTGACGAGCGCTGAAGCGGCGGTGCCGCCGGGATAATAATCTCTTTCCACAAGCAGGACACTTTTCCCGCACCGTGCAGCCGCCACAGCCGCTGCCGTGCCGCTGATGCCGGCGCCGGCGATGAGTATGTCATAAGTGTCAGGCATTTATAGACTGTTAGAACAGTTTGAATTGTTTGAACCGTTCAATTACATTCTTCACCTATTATAATATAATCAAAACGACAATGGGGAGTAACAATGATCATTGAAGGAATAACGGTGGGACCGTTCATGACGAACTGCTTTATACTTGCCTGCGAGGAAAAGAAGGAGGGAGTGATAATAGACCCGGGCGATGAAGCGGAACACATTTTGCGCCGTGTGAACGAATGCGGCGTCAGTGTAAAAAAAATAATCAACACCCATGCCCACATTGACCATGTCGGTGCGGTTCAGGAAATAAAGGACAAACTCGGCGTGAAATTTTATCTGCACCGCAGCGAGGAATTCATACTGGATACTTATGAGTATCAATGCAGGCTGTTTGGGGTGCGCTTCGGCGCGCAGCCGGAGGCGGATGGTTTTATTGAAGAGGGGGATGTAATCAGCGTGGGGAAAATTGAAATGAGGGCGATTCTGACGCCCGGTCATTCCCCCGGCGGGCTTTGTTTTCTGACTGATGATAAAGTTTTTGTCGGTGATACGCTGTTTTATGGGTCAATCGGGAGAACTGATCTGCCCGGCGGTTCTTATGAAACACTTATCGCTGGGATAAAAACAAAATTGCTTACGCTGCCGGAGGAAACGGAGGTTTTCTGCGGGCATGGACCTGAAACGACAATAGGCAGGGAGAAATGGACTAATCCGTTTCTGGTCTAATTTTTTAACCACGAATTACACGAATTCTCACGGATTATAACTGTTCAATTCCTGCGCCGAGCGAGCGCATTTTATCAAGAAAATCGGGGAAGGTTACCGCTGCCGATTCGGCGGTATCAACCTCTGTTACTCCATCGGCAGCAAGTCCTGCGACAGCGAGCGCCATCACTACACGGTGGTCGCCGTGCCCGTGCACCTTTGCGCCTCTCAGTGTGCCGGTTCCATTTATAACAAGCCCATCTGTCAGTTCCTCCACTTTTGCGCCCATCTTGGTGAGTTCAGAGCACATGACGCTGATGCGGTCGGTTTCCTTCAGGCGCGCCTGAGGGACATTCACGAGCCGCGTCGTTCCTTCTGCATAACTCGCCGCCACCGCCATTGCAGGAAGCGCATCCGGCGTGGCATTCATATCCACCTCGCCGATGCCGTGCAGTGAACCGCCTTGCAAGACTATCCGATCTTCTTCTGCTTTTACCTCCGCTCCCATCTGCTCAAGAAACTGGACGACTGCCTTGTCGCCCTGCGGGTCGTTCATGTCAAGACCGTCAAAAACGACCTCAGAACCAGTGATTGCGGCTGCAACGAGGAAAAATGTTGCTGAAGAGAAATCGCCGGCGATGCGCTCGTCAAAGCCCCTGTAGGCTTGACCACCGGGGATTCTGAAGAAAGAGAGTTCATCGTCATGTTCGCAGGCGATGCCCTGCCTGCGCAGCCAGGCGAGCGTCATCTCTATGTATGGCCGCTCGTTCAGTTCGCTGAGTATGATCTCCGTGTCGCCTTGAGCGAGCGGACAGTTGATCAGGAGGCTTGTAAGATATTGTGATGATACAGCCCGCATTGAGGTTCTGCCACCGCGTATTTTCCCTTTCACCGTGATCGGCGGCAGGTCTGTGCCCGCAGGTGAAAACACCTCTGCGCCGAGGTCGCGCAGTGAGTGAATCAGGGGGCCTACAGGACGGCTGCGCGTCTGCTCATCGCCGGTGAGAATAGTTGTTCCTTCTATGAGCGCCGCTGTGCCGAGTGCGATGTTAAAGGTGGTGCCTGAATTCGCGGTATCAACAACGCCTGCGGGCAGATGGGGTCTGCCGCTTGTGCCTTTAACAGTCCAGTGCGAGGGCGCACAGCCGTGCGTTCCCACAATTGCGCCGAAGGCACGGTAAACCTCCACCGCAGCCTTAGTATCAAGCGACACGAGCGGATTGCGGATCGTGCTTTCGCCATCAGCGAGCGAGGCGA
>JBFMBQ010000365.1:0-5232 GCA_040755115.1 bacterium | reverse complement strand
ATCGGAGTAATTATATGGAAACAGCGAGAAACCAACTTGAGGCACGCGGTGTCGCCGCACTGATCCTTACCTTCCTTGTTAATTTAGCGGCGATGGAGATCGCCGCAAATTTCATACCGGGCGTGGAGATTACTTCCTTCCGCTCCGCGCTTCTTGCTGCGGCTGCGCTTGCACTGGCTTCGTATCTTATTGAGCCGCTCCTCTATCTTCTCACTCTCCCCATCAATCTCGCCACTTTCGGCACTTTCAGCCTTGTCATCAATGCCTTTATGCTCATAATCGTGGCTTTCTGCGTGCCGGGATTCCACTTCAAGGCATCGTTCTGGGGTCTCCTGCCGGCGATTATCACCGCCCTGACGATAAGTTTTTTCCGCATCATCCTGCGAAGACTATTGATTCAGGCAAGGATGATCAAAAGAAGACAGGAATAAGAATTATACCGAGATGCAATCAATCATATAGAATCAGGCACCCCCAAACAATCTTGGAGGTGGCACATGCTACTTATTCAGGCGCGGATGATTACAAAAAAACAATAAAACTTTCCATCCTTTGCGTGAACAACTATAGATTCGCTATAATTTACACCTATGGAATTTGAAATACAGAAATTATTAGAGGATGCGCTTGAGCGCATAAGGGCAGTTGCAACCGAATCCGATCTTGCGTCACTGAAAACTTCGCTCATCGGCAAAAAAGGGCGCCTCACAGAATATTTTACAAAGTTGCGTGAATTGCCTGCTGAAGAGCGTCCCGCCGCTGGCGCAATTCTGAACCGAGCGAAGACGGAAATTGAAAAGGCGCTTGACGAGCGCGAGAAACAATTAAGCGAAGAAAAAGTCTCGCAGAGCGTGCGTGAGCGGGCGGTGGATATAACGCTCCCGGGTTCAATGCGGCGGGTGGGACGACTGCACCCGATCACGCAGGTTACGAATGAAATAATAGAAATCTTCCTCGGTCTCGGGTTTGATGTTGTGGGCGGACCCGAAATAGAAACAGATTTTTTCAATTTTGAGGCGTTGAACATCCACGCCGACCATCCTGCGCGGGACGAGCAGGATTCATTTTACCTCGGCGGAACGCTGCTGCTCCGCACCCATACCTCGCCGGTGCAGATAAAGGTTATGAGGGCGCGCGGCAGGCCGCCCGTCCAGATCATAGCACTCGGGCGCACTTTCCGCCGCGATGCCATTGACGCCAGCCACTCGCCGGTGTTCCATCAGGTGGAAGGCTTGATGGTGGACAGCGCAATCACTATGGGGCATCTGAAGGCGGTGCTGGAGCATTTCGCGAGGGAGATGTTCGGCGAGCGGACGCGGATGCGGTTTCGTCCTGACTTTTTCCCCTTCACCGAACCGAGCGCGGAGGTTGCGATTTCCTGCGTCATCTGCGGGGGGCAGGGATGCGCTGTGTGCAAACGGACGGGCTGGCTTGAGATTTTAGGCGCAGGCATGGTTCATCCGCGTGTGCTTGAAAACGGCGGTTTTGATCCGCGCGAATGCACAGGGTTCGCCTTCGGCATGGGCATAGAGCGCATAGCGATGCTCAAATACTCAATTGACGATATACGGCTTTTTTATGAGAACGATGTGCGGTTTTTAAGGCAATTTTGAATTTTAAACTGAAAAATGGAACCACAGATGAACACAGATAAACACGGATAAAATCCATGTAAATCCGCGTAAATCTGCGTCAAAAAAATTATGCGTGTCCCGATAGGCTGGCTGAAAGAATTCGTTGAAATCACTGTTTCCGCTGAAGAACTCGCCGAGCGGCTGACGATGGCGGGGCTTGAAGTCGGCGAGATCATCACAGAGCGGTTCGGCTGCGATGCCGCCGTTGTGGGCGTGGTGGAGACAGTGGAAAAGCATCCGTCACGCGAAGATTTCTTCGTTATCACCGCCGATGTTGGCAATCGCGTAGGGGCAAGGCATGCCTTGCCCCTACTGACCAATCTTCCAAATTTCTCTCCCGGCGATTTATTGCCCCTTGCGCTTGAGGGCTTTGTATTCCCTGACGGCAGCGTGCTTGAACCGAAAAAGATTCACGGCGTAACCTCGGAGGCAAAGATTATCGCAGAGGCAGACCTTGAACTTTCAGATAAAGCGAATGCGCTCATTGCGCTGCCAGCCAGCGCAAAGGCTGGTGACTATGTAGCAGATTTGCTCGGCATAACTGAAACCGTGCTCAAGTTTGACCTCACCGCCAACCGCGGCGACTGCCTCAGCATATTCGGCATCGCGCGAGAGGCTGCGGCAGCACTCGGCGCCGGTCTGCTCAAATCTCCTTACGATGCGGCGCGAAACTTTCCTGATGGAGATGATTTGTTTGCAGTTGAAATACAGGCTGGAAAACTCTGCCCGCGCTACACTGGCAGGGTCATCACTGATGTGCGCATCGGCACATCGCCGCTGTGGATGCGCAGGCGGCTGATGGCATGCGGGATGCGCCCGATCAACAACATCGTTGATGTAACGAACTATGTAATGATAGAAGTGGGGCAGCCCCTTCATGCCTTTGATCTTGACATGTTGAAGGGCGGCAGGATCATCGTGCGGCGCGCATGCAGAGACGAACAGATGCGAACGCTTGACGGAGAAGATCGCTCCCTGACGGCGGACATGCTTGTCATTGCTGATGAGCAACGCCCTGTGGCGATAGCCGGCGTGATGGGCGGCGCCGATACGGAAGTTACTTCGCGCACAAGCCGCATCCTGCTTGAATCCGCCTTTTTTGACCCCGTCAGCATCCGCCGCACCTCGCACCGACTGGAACTGCGCTCTGAATCATCCTCAAGATTTGAAAAAGTGATTGACCTTCAGCGCGTCGGCGACGCTTCCGACCGCGCTGCATCTATCATCCACGAACTCGGCTGGGGAACACCGCTGTCGCCTCTGATAGATGCTTTCCCCAGGCAGCCGCGCAGAAAAACAATCATGGTGTCTCCGAAAAAAATTAACGCAATCCTTGGCACTGCTATAAAAGATGAAAAAGTTGAGTCCATACTTAAGGGGCTTCAGTTCCCCGTAGAAAAGAAAGGCAAAAACTTAAAGGTTGACGTTCCATCTCATCGGCACGACATCAGCATTGTTGAGGATTTTGCGGAAGAGGTAGCAAGAGTTTACGGATACGACCGCATACCATCGGAACTGCCTGTCGTTCGTGCGCACAGGGCATACGAGGAGGATGAATTCCGCCACAGGCGCCGGCTGCGCGAGGCGATGGTGGAACTCGGGCTTGATGAGGCGTTTAACTTCAGTTTCACGAATCGGGCTGAACTTGAGAAAATATACGGAGCAGGAGATTTTTCAAATATAGTGCCAATCAGCAACCCACTTACCGACGATTTCACTCACCTGCGCCCTTCGCTCATCCCCGCGCTGATCCGCTCCTGTGTATACAATTTTACAAGGGGCAGCGAGGATGTCTTTCTGTTTGAACTGGGCAGAATTTTTTACCTTGACTCCGATGGTCAGCCTGCCGAAAAGGATTCACTTGCCTTCGTGATCACGGGGCAGCCTTATCACTCCACCGCCCGTTCCATCAGCGCGCCGCCCCCTGCGGACTACTTTACCGCAAAGGGCATCGTTGAGAACCTGATGGAAAAACTCGCGGTATCCAGCCTCAAGTTTCTGCCATCTGACTCATCTCTTTATCATCCGCACCGATCTGCAATGGTGACGGCGGATGACAGGAAGGCGGGTGAATTCGGCGAACTTCACCCATCGTTTCTCCAGAAGTTTGAAATAAAAAAGGTGGTCTGCATGGGTGAGTTTGAAGTTGATGTTCTTTCGGAATTCCTGAAGCGGTCAAGGCGATGCGTCCCGATCTCCCGCTTCCCGCTCGTGGAGCGCGATCTTTCCTTTGTGGTGGATGATGAAATCACCGCAGGCAGCATCAGGGAAATCACTGAAGATGCCGGCGGCGAACTGTTAGAATCGGTTGCTGCTGTTGATGAATTCCGCTCGGAGGCAATCGGCGCCGGCAAAAAGAGCGTTACCTTCAATATGAAGTTTCGTCATATCTCGCGCACATTGAGCGACGAAGAAGTGAACGCGCGGGTGAATGAAATAGTGCAGAGGGTGAATGAAAAAACAGGCGGGATTTTAAGGTTGTAGCATGGATGAAGTTGACCGTAAATACATGGCGCGGGCGCTTGCGCTTGCGGAGATGGGGCGCGGCACGACCTCGCCCAACCCGATGGTCGGCGCGGTGATCGTAAAGGGCAGCCGAATCATCGCTGAAGGTTATCACGAGAAATCAGGTTCGCCCCACGCTGAGATCGCCGCTCTGAGAAAAATAAAATCAACCACACAGACAAAAGGCGCAACGCTGTATGTGAACCTTGAACCCTGCACGCATCACGGCAGGACGCCGCCGTGCGCCCCTGAAATTGCAAAGGCTGGCTTCCGCCGGGTGGTAATCGGCATGGCAGACCCGAACCCGCTCGTGAACGGCAAGGGCATCCGCTATCTCCGCTCGCGGGATGTCAGGGTTACAACCGGTGTGCTTCTTAATGAATGCCGCCGCCTGAACGAGGTTTACATAAAATACATCACGCAGAAAATCCCTTTTGTTATTCTCAAGGGCGCATGCTCGCTTGACGGCAGGATCGCAGGGAGCACGGGCGCATCAAAGTGGATTACCTGCGAGGCAAGCCGCACTGATGCGCACCGCCTGCGCTGGGAAACTGATGCCATACTGGTCGGGATTGAAACGGCGCTGATTGACAATCCGAATCTCACCTGCCGCCTGCCCGGTAAAACAAAACATCCTTATCGTATCATACTTGATTCAAAACTTCGGATACCGCCGGACAGCCATGTCGTCCGCCGCAGTAAAGTTGATGGAAAGACCATCATCGCAACAACCACTAACGCATCATCGCGGCGCGCTGCAAAACTTGAGGCGGCGGGCTGCCGCCTGCTGCGCCTTCGCAGAGATAACCACAGGCGTCCTTCAATAAAGCATCTTCTTATGGAACTTGGCAAAATGGAAATTTCATCCGTTTTAGTTGAAGGCGGCGGCACAGTGCACGCTTCTTTTCTCACGGCTGGCGCAGTTGATAAATTCGTTATTTACTATGCGCCGATGCTGATCGGCGGCGAAAAAACTCCGGGACTTATCGGCGGCAAAGGAGTCGCACTGCCAGAAAATGCGCCCCATCTTAAAATCACAAATATAATCCGCCTCGGCGACGACCTTCGTATTGAAGCGTATCCCATACAGTAA
>JBFMBQ010000364.1:5812-7354 GCA_040755115.1 bacterium | reverse complement strand
AGATGGAATGAAACAAAAGGTTATAGATATTGAGTATGAATATGAAGAAATTTACTCGCCTACAAAATTTAAAAATATAATTATTTATTTTAAACCTGAATTTAATTCTATATGGATATATGATATAGAAAAGAAAAAAACAAAAAGAATCGGATATAATGTAAATATTAATGAAACATTCCCAACACAGAACGGGAAATTGGCAGTCAAGTTTATTGATGATACTACTGAAATACCAGCACTTCCGGGTTATTCAGGATTTTTAAGGAAAATTAAATATCTTATAACGAAACGAAGAAGCAACATCGTTGTTGTTGACCCATCAACTATTAAAGAACCACTCAGGTAAAAATAGTAGTAAGGATTAAGAATTAAGGATTAAGGGGAAAGTGAAAATGATTGAGATAAGCAATGTTTCAAAAAGATATGGAACAAGACGGAAATTCATAACTGTTTTCGGAGATGTAAATCTTACAATAAACAAAGGCGATTACATCTGGCTGAAAGGTCGCTCAGGCAGCGGTAAGACAACGCTCCTTAACCTTACCTCAGGACTTGACCTCCCAACTGATGGGAATGTAACGCTTCTTGGTGTTAACACACGGCAATACAGAGGCAATCGTATGGCAAAAATTCGGAATGCACAAATCGGTTTCGTCTTTCAAATTTTTCCACTCCTTGATGGAACAGTCTTTCGTAATGTCGCACTGCCTCTCCAGTTTCGCCATATCTCAAAAAATGAAATCAAAAACAAGGTGTTTAATATGCTTGAAACGGTCGGCTTGAAGGGGCACGCCCAAAAGCATGTCTCACAACTTTCCGGCGGTGAGCAGCAGAGAGTTGTTTTCGCGAGGGCGCTGGTAAAAGACCCCGAAATAGTTTTCGCGGATGAACCTTTCAGCAACCTTGATGATGAAACTTCTACGCCGCTGATAAATCTTTTAGCAGATTTACACAAAGAGGGGAAAACAATTTTTCTCGTTACTCATAGTTACGAACATCGTATTAATCCTACAAAAACCTTTATTCTTGAGGCAGGCGCTTTATCACAATTATGAGACAGAGCAAGACCCGCACAACGCGCACAATTGCCTTTGTCCTGTTTGTCGCCATCAGCACCTGCCCTGCCGTGTTTATTCCTTCGGCAATAGAGGCAGCACGAAAAAGCATTATTCAGAGCGCTGAAATAAAAAACTGGCACGAATTTTCAATACGAGAATTGATCCCCTACTCACACCTTAAAAAGATCAAGGCAATGAACGATAACATAGATTATATTTTTACATTAACTCCATATACTATGGTTTTCTGGGGTAATGACGAAAGAGGGAGATATGATTATGAATCTCAGGTCTGCGCGGTGGGGTGGGACGATTCACTTTTAGGTTCTATGGCTGAAAAGGTCATTAAAAGTGGACGCAACTTTACAACGGAAGAAATGAAAAATGGGGAAAATGTAATTATAGTAGGAAGCGGACAAAAAAGAATCGACTTGGGGATGAAAAGATTTACTAAAAAGGATACCATCCGTCTCTGCCCGCA
>JBFMBQ010000364.1:0-5802 GCA_040755115.1 bacterium | reverse complement strand
AGAGAGATGATTACTTGTGTGTGAATTTTAAAATTGTAGGCGAATTAACCCAGAAAGAGAGAATATCTGCTTGCGACGGTGGTGTTATTCCTGAGACTTCCATGAAGAGATTCAAAGAAAATTCATATTGGCCTTCAAGTGATGGTGAGATTTACGGCGCAGTAAAAGACCTTCTTTATGCCTCGGAAACTGCCCATGAGGTGGTTAGTTATACACTTGGACTGAAAAGAGGCGGCATTGTAACATACGGCGTTGAGGTTGAAAAATATTCGGAAACAGTCAAATCCCTCGCAAAATTAACCTTGCTTTCTGTAATAATCTATATTTTTCTGTTATTCGCCGCCTCGTTTGGAATCGTAAATTTCGTTACGGTCGCAATTTCAGAGAGAAAAGCCGAAATGGGGATACTTTTAGTCGCGGGGTGCACTCGCTGGAAACTTTTTCTGCGTTTTGCGATGCATTATTTTCTCTTGTGCGTAACTGGGGCTGCGCTCGGGTTTGCCGCGGCAATTTCATTGAACTTTACAATACTTAAAAGTCTGCTCAAATATAATTTCAATTATTTTAACGCTTCTATGGAAGTTTTTATTGTTATTTTTGCACTGACGATACTTGTTTGTTTCGGCGTATGCGTTTATGCCGCCTCAATCATCGCCTCAAAGCCGCCTGCCGAACTACTTCGCTCTGATTAGCATCATGCGCTTTTCGCACCTGATGCGATCTTCGTTTTTTTCCGATACCAGTCCGGATACACCGTCCTGATATGTTCCATCCCCAGTTCCATCGCCTTGCGGTTGATTTCAAGCAACTCTTTTTTCCTGCCTAAAATATCTTCAATGCTTGCGCCAAGCGTGCGCGTAGAGACAAGGTTCGTGCCCGCAACAAGCGCGCCGAGCATCACGATATTTGACGCACGCATCTCGCCGAGGTCTTCGGCGATTTTTGTTGCCGGAACACGGAAGGTCTCCACATCCCTGCGCGACGGCACGCGGGTTACCATCGTGGAATTGATGAACACCAGCCCGCCGGGCTTCACCGAACTCTGGAAGCGGATGAGCGAGGGCGCATTCATAACCACGAGGCATTCAGGCGACGAGGCAACGGGCGATGCGATCTCATCGTTGCTTATCGCAACAGTGCAGTTGGCGGTGCCGCCGCGCACCTCCGCACCGTAACTCGGCATATAGGTTACATGTCGTTCTTCCTGCATGGCGGCGTAGGCGAGCATGTAGCCCATCAGCAACACGCCCTGCCCGCCGAACCCGGCGAAGACGGTCTTAACCAGCATCCTCTGACGCCTCCTTGCGCCTGTCCTTGATTACGCCGAGCGGATAATGCTTCGTCATAACTTCATCAATCCATCCCCACGACTTCACCGGCGTCAACTTCCAGTTTGTCGGGCAGGGCGACAGAACCTCAACGAGTGAGAAGCCGAGGTCGTCCAGTTGCACCTGGAAGGCGCGCCTGATCGCCTTTTTCGTGCGCAGTATGCCTTTCGGGGAATTGACGGCGGTGCGCTCAAGGTAATAAGAGCCGTCAAGGACGGCGAGAAGTTCGCACACTTTTATCGGGAAACCTTCAATGCGCTCGCGCCGTCCGCGCGGCGTGGTGGTCGTTTTCTGACCGAGAATGGTTGTTGGCGCCATCTGCCCGCCGGTCATGCCGTAAACGGCGTTGTTGACGAAGACGACACTGATGCGTTCGCCGCGGTTGGCGGCGTGGATGAGTTCGGCGGTGCCGATGGCGGCGAGGTCGCCGTCGCCCTGATAGGTGAAGACGAAGGCATCGGGCAGCGCGCGCTTGATGCCGGTTGCCACTGCGCAACCTCGCCCGTGCGCCGCCTCCGTCATATCAACATCAAAATAGTTGTATGCCAGCACGGCGCAGCCCGCAGGCGGCACGCCGATCGCCCTGTCGTGCAGCCCCATCTCGTCAATCACTTCGGCTATGAGCCTGTGGATTACGCTGTGCCCGCAGCCTGGGCAGTAGTGGAACTCAGCGGGTTTCAGTGAGCGCGGACGCGCTTTCTTTCGTGCCATGTTCTCTCGTTTCTCGCTCTCCTGTTATCTCGTTTTACTCTATTTATTACGGGGAGCATAAAATAATTTACACCACCAAGACACCAAGAGCACAAAGAAGAAGACACTGGATTCCTGCTTCCGCAGGAATGACATCTCTTGGTGTTTTTGTGTCTTGGTGGTTTACACATTTTATTTTGTCAACTATTTAATGCTCCCATTAGTAACAATCGGCAGCAGTATGTGCGATGGATGTTCGGAACTCACATAAAGTGTGTTGTGCGCAACCTTATAGTCCGCAGACAAATCAGGCTTCTTAATATAACTGTTAATGCCCTTCTTTATGGCATCTTCAATTTCATTCGGCTGTATATCAAAATACTTCCCGTTGTGCAGGTTGACATCAAATCTCGGAAAATTTGAACCCGCCACTATCACCCGAATACTGTGCCCTTTGTTGATAATTATGCTCGTCGCCCACATATCTACGGTAAGTTCGTAGAGTTCGCCGGGCACGAGCGGGACGCGATACCTGTCGCTCTCGCGGTGTGATGCGCGGGCAATGCCGTCGGTCAGCAGCATTGAGCGTCCGTCCGGATAAACATCCGTCAGGCGCACGGTAAAATCGGTGTCAACAACATCTGTCGTAAAAAGCAACTTTGCAACAATATGTCCTGTAATTTCCACAGGCTCTTTCAGCGGCGGCGTTGTAAAAACGAGCACATCCTTCCGCCCCTCAATCGGGCGTTGATCCTTCGGTCCTGCCGGCAGGTTCAGGTTCGCACCGCCGATGGTAGGGACCGGATTTGCGGGGTCGTCAATGAAGGAAAGCGTATCGTCCTGCGAGGTTGCCGCCGCTGTGTCTAATGTGCCGTTCTTGTTAAAATAGAATGGCGTGATTTTTGCCGGTATGGGCCATACATCCGATTTTCTCCACTCGTTGCCGGGGGCGGTCGGATCCTCAGGGTCACCCATCACATAATACCGAACAGCAGGACCGTCCAGGAAACCCTCGTTTTTCCCTGTGAGACATTCCTGAAACCAAGCCGATATTTTTGAAAAGTTATATGCGGAATTTGCCGGGTAAGTAAGTTCCCCCTGCTTCGTCCCGGCAAGCGCAAGAAAACCCTCATGTGTCCACGGTCCTATTACCAGTCTCTGTCTTCCACGCGCGCCGCCGGCGCCTTTCTTCAGAAGTCCTGTGAACGCATCCAGATTCCCTTTCAAGAACATATCATACCAGCCAGCCATGTGCATTATAGGTATGTTCACCTTATCATAATCACTTGTCAGGTCCATTATCTCCCATAAGCCGTTGTAATCGGGGTTCGCCAGCATCAATTTGAGTATATGAGTTGAGAACTCGTTGCCGAGCAGCCACCCGAAGACCAGTGAGCGCAGGAACCCGCCGCCCTGATAGGCTGCGACATGATAAAGACTCGGCGACGCCGCCATCACATGCTGGCAGGCGAGGTGCGGCGGCTGGGTTTTGTCCATCGCATACTGCGTTATGCCCATGGCGGAAATGCCTGCGGTTCCTATCTTGCCGTTGCACCATTCCTGTGATGCAAACCACTCCACCGTATCATACCCGTCAAGCGAGTCGTCTATGAAGGCAGTGGAGACACCCTCGGAGTCAAATCTGCCGCGTGTATCCTGCACCGCCCAGATGAATTGCTCTCTGCCGATTATCGGTGCGATTATATCTGACCATACCTTGCGCCCGTAAGGCGTGCGCACAAGTATAACAGGCAGTTTCCCCTTTTTGTTTTCTGGGAAAAATATATCGGTGGCAAGGTTAATGCCGTCCCGCATAGGCACCATCACGGACTTTTTCGTGTAGGCGTAAGAGATGTCCGTCGCCAGCATTGAAGATACGACCGCCAGCAGAAGTACGGTGGCATTGAAAAATTGTCTTGGTTTTATCAGATTCTTCACTTTGTCTCCCTTTTCAAAATTGTGAAGGGGCGCTGCTTGCTGCGCCCTTAAATTAGGCAGGGCAAGCCTTGCCCCTACTCCATTTTCTTTTCATTCTCTTTCATCAGTTTTATATATATTCTGGATACGGCGCGGAACAACTCGGCGGGGGTAGGGATAACGCCGCCCGGGCGCCCATACAGCGATACCGCCGCGCGCCCGCTGACCGCAAGCCGCACATCCTCTATCATCTGTCCCATATTCATCTCAAACACAAGAAAATGCCTGATCTGCTCCGTCTGCTCGCCGATGAATTTCATCGGGAAGGGCCAAAGCGAAATCGGGCGTATCAGCCCCACCCTCATATTTTTTTCCTGACACCTCTTCACAGCCCCCTTGGCGATGCGCGCCGCTGTGCCGTAGGCGATTATCGCCATCTCCGCACCCTTGAGGTTGAAGGTATCATACCTCACCTCGTTCTTTTCAATGCGCTGATACTTGCGGTAAAGCCGCCAGTTGTGCTCTTCCATCAGGTCGGTGTCAAGTATGAGTGAGCGGATGAAACGGCTCCTCCTGCCTTTTGCGCCGGTCAGGATGTAATTTTTTTCAGGCAACTTGTGGCGCGATTTCTGGTTGAATACGACGGGTTCCATCATCTGCCCCATCATGCCGTCGGCGAGAATGATAACAGGGTTGCGGTATATGTCGGCGAGGTCAAACGCCTCAAAGGTGAGGTCTGCCAGTTCCTGAACGGTTGCCGGCGCGAGGACAATCGTGCGGTAGTCGCCGTGCCCGCCGCCGCGCGTCGCCTGAAAATAATCACCCTGCGACGGGGCGATGTTGCCGAGTCCGGGACCGCCGCGCATTATGTTCACCACCACCGCCGGCAACTCGCACGCCGCAAGGAACGAAATCCCTTCCTGCTTAAGGCTTATGCCCGGCGATGAAGAACTGGTCATCGCGCGTTTTCCCGTAACGCTCACTCCCAACACCATGTTGATTGCGCTCAGTTCGCTCTCCGACTGGAGAAATACACCGCCGACCTCCTCCATCCGCCGCGACATATATTCAGGCAGTTCGTTCTGCGGCGTTATCGGATAGCCGAAGAAGTAGCGGCAGCCCGCCTTGACGGCTGCCTCCGCTATCGCATCGGTGCCGCGCATTAATTGTTTCTTCTGTTCAGTCTCACTCATTTGTATCTTCCCATTCCCGCTCCCGTTTGGGCGCACGCCGTGCGCCCCTACTCCGTGTTCTCTGTGTTCTCTGTGGCTAAATATATTTCCTTTCACTCCCGCTCGTCATCCACTTCAATCGCCATATCAGGACACACAAGCATGCAGGCGGCGCAGCCCGTGCACAGTTCGCCGTCTGACACTTCAACGGGGAAATAACCCTTCACATTCAGTGACGAGGCTATAACGAGCACACCTTTCTTACATACATGAACGCACAGCCCGCAGCCCTTGCACCTATCCCTGTCAATAAAAACAATTGGCATGTTACCCTAACATGGACGAGCCAGAACCAAAAAAAAACAAAAAATGAAACCACAGAGGCACAGAGACACGGAGAAAGAAATCTTCTTTGCGCCGAAGGCGCAAAAATTTTTCTCTGTGTTCTCCTCTGTGTTCTCCGTGTCTCTGTGTTAATAAGTTTTTTGCCATTTTGCGCAGAAGTTCAGTATTAAAAAACAAACAAGCGATAAATTTCACAAACATTAAAACAAATTGTAATCATAATGTTTTTTCGTTTCAACCGCTGAAAGCAAACTGCATTTGTATTGTTGAGCGCAAACAATTCTGATAAACTATTAAAACAAAGATTTTAGGTTATGGATTTTAGGCAGTAGCAAAAGATTTTTCTTTTA
>JBFMBQ010000363.1:0-2252 GCA_040755115.1 bacterium | reverse complement strand
GAGCCATGTCAGAGTCGGCTTCGCTATCAGATTCTCCGGTATTGAAGGCAGCACATGGTAACCCGCCGGATGCCCAAGATATATCTGCCCGTCTATCTCGTAAATCTGCCCCTCGTTGTTGCTCAATAATGTCGCATCAACTTCCACTCTCCTGTCATGAAACCAATTCCAGTCAATTATTTTTATTTTCTTCCCGACATACTTATCAAGCAGTTTCTGCTCATTCATCAGGTCATACTCGTAATTCTGCTCAAGCACGGCGAACTTTTCAGGATAATTTAACGATTTCGCATGGACTGTTACAGGCATAATACCTGATGCCACATCCATGAACCACAGTTCGCCCGTCTCGGCAGACAGCAGGATGCGGCGCGTATCCTTAACAAGACCAATATTACTGTTATACACCGTAACCTCCACCGCCACCTGCTCATCAGCCGTGCTCTTTGACACCGCCTGCGCCGCCACACCATAAGAAGAAACAGATAAAATCATCAGGCATAAGACGAACAATTTTACTTTCATTATTTCCGCCCCCCTTCCGTATAAATTACAAATATTACACGAATTTATTTATTCACAACTTTTTCCACTCAATCGTTTTTTACTTTTTTGTCTCATCCTTTTAGACAACCCGGTTTAAATTTTGTTCCGCTATTTTAAATTAATAATATTGATTGGGATTTACACCTTTTTATCCTGTTTATCCTGTCCATCCTGTAAATAATCTTAAATAGTAACATTTTAGCCACCTGAAGCGCTGTAGGGCGCGATTTCCACATCGCGCCGAATGGCGGGATACGGATATCCCGCCCTACAACTATGAAAAATATGTTCTAATAGAGACAACTTCACTCCGCTAAAATGTTACCTTAAATAAAATCTCACCGCCGACCCCCGCTCTGAAGTTCCTGATTCAAATGATTAAGATGTGGATCGTCGGGATTCAATTCCGCGGCTTTGCGAATGAAAGCGCTCGCCCTCTGATAATCGCCTTCATTCAAGTAAATGCGGACAAGTTTCAATATTGCACGGTAATGCCTCGGATTTAATTCCATAAGTTTCTCAAGATACCGCCGCGCCTTCTGCGGCTGCCCCTGCCCCTCCGCAATGACACCAAGCGAAAAATAAATACTCGCCGCAAGCGCCTTGTCCTTCCCTCTCTCTAAAAATTTCTCCGCTTTAAGATATGTCTCTTCCGCAAGTGCAAGTTTTTTCTGAAGATAATAAACATCACCCAGATACGCCCACGCAAGCGCATTGTCAGGGTTATGCCCGACCACAACCCGCAATTGCCCTTCAGCCTCAGGCAGCAGCCGCTGCTGAAAATACAACCTGTATAATTGCAGCCGCGTTTCAGTATCATCAGGATTCACAGTCAAAGCAATTTTGTAAAACTTTTCAGCAAGAAAATATTTCCTTTGTTCGTTGTAAAGACCGGCAAGCCCAACGATGGCGTCGTTGTAATCGGCTCGGCTTTCAATCGCCTTATGATACATTTCTTCCGCACGCTTTGGACTCTTGAACCGTTCCTGAAACTGCCTCGCAAGCGAAAAGTATGTCCGCGCGGTAAAAACTCCCTCCTTCGCATTAAATGCAGAATGAACTTCATCAACCGTTTCCATGTAAAACTCGCCAAGAAAATCGTAAGGCTTGATGAAAAGATCATACGGCGCAAAATATTCAAGATACGGCGTATCGTCCGTCTGGCGCAGATTGACGCCCCTCGCAAACCTTAACACATCATCACGGGATGCAACATAACTTGAAATAAGCAGCGATAGGGCATCGTATATCCCCAATTCCTCAAGCCCCTCTCTCACTTCGGGCAGATATGCCAGTTTATTCTTCACATTCTTAAAATCTGTCATTATAGGTTCACCGGAACCGATGAGCAGCAGATCGCCCCCCGCGCCTCTGAACACATGGAAAAACGGAAATACCTCTGCAAAGGTCGCAAGTATGATCTTCAGATTTCTCTCCGACAGGTTGTATTTTTGCAGCCACTGGCACATTATGCCGCCGTCCCCCAGTCTGCGGCGGAACATACTGAACGCCTCACGAGTGAAAAGGTTCGCCGTGCCAGCCATCCACGGATTGGATGGCTCAGAGATGATAACATCGTATTCCTCCCTGTCTATCACAAGAAAACTCCGCGCATCTTCTATCACTATTTCCGTGCGCGGGTCCTTCCAGTATTCGTTGTTCACTTTCTTGAAATATCTTGAGCCGCGCACCACAGAACGCTCTAT
>JBFMBQ010000362.1:0-3910 GCA_040755115.1 bacterium | reverse complement strand
GATAAGCGTGAAATTTTTCGTTGGATCGGACGATGCGTAACCGGAGACGGCGAAGGTGTTTTTTTCGCTTGTTTTGAATGAGCGTTTAGCGTTAAATTCAGCAGGATCGCAGTTGTTTTCAGGTTCCAGACCGCAATTTATTGTGAGATTGATGTAAAGGTTTTGTAAGAGACCATAAGAGAGAGAGGTGTAGATGCCCTTTTCGCGTGTCTGATCGCGCAGGTGCAGTTGGTTGTAGCCGGTTTCAAACTCGTAGTGGTTGACATCTATCGTCCAAGCGTCTTCGGTGGAGAGCGGGTGTCCTGCGAGAGTAGGTTTCTGTGTGAGAAAGAACAGACAGAGCAAAATGGATGTGCACAGCAATGAGGCCTGTTTAAGATTCTGGTGAGGTATAGATAGGTTTTTTTTCATTTTTATATCCTCCATAATAACACAAATTTATAAAAAGTAACACCTTTTTCAAAATTTTTTATTTAATAGCGGTCAGTGTGAGTTTTCCATGCTTTACACCTTTTTTGCTCGTGATATTATCCGACAGCCTTTTTATTTCGCTTGTTTTCCCTTTCAAGACGATGATTTCAAGGCAGTTTAACTTGTCAATGTGGATATGAAGCGAGGATATGATTTTTGCGTGATGGTGGTGCTGGAGATCTGTGAGCCGCTCCACCAGTTCCCTCATTTCGTGGTGGTTATAGACAAGCGTCAGGGTTCCGAGTGCCGGTCGGTCTTCAAGCAGCCGCTCTTCAGTTATGAGATAATTTCGTATCAGGTCTCGGATCGCCTCGGAGCGGCTGCCGTAGCCTTTTCTGCCGATAAAACTGTCAAACTCTTTTAAGAGTTTGTCCTCAATTGACACCCCGAAGCGTATGATTTGCTCATCCATTGCGCATCATATTGGTGCTACTTTTTTTATAATTATAATACTAATCGTAAGGTTGTCAAGAGATTATTTTGATGTGTATTGACAATAAAAGACAGCGGAAGTTGGCATCAGGCGGACGAGCATTTTTCCAGCGAGATCGGTTTATGCTGCCTGCCATTATGTCATGCGATCTGTCGGTTTTTAATGGAAAGAGGCAGTTGCGGGGTAGATGTGAATACTGCGAAAAGCAAAGGATATTTGCAGTTGATGATTTGTGAAAATTCCAGATTCAAGACCCTACTTCCCGCTTTGCGCGGGGCCTTTTTCGCATCACAAGTCCTCTCGCAGCTCTGGCCGCCTGCGGTGACTGTGGGGATTATATAGACTCTACTCTCATAAATCCCCCACTTGACAACATCCCGTCAGGTTCTTATAAATTATTCATGCGCACGACGCATAAAAATAATCGGAGATTGTTTTTGGGGCGCGATTAATGCCGGTCATCAAGAATCGTAGACACATGAAATATATAACCAACAATTTGCTTTTGTTATTTATCTTGTTCAACGCGTTATTCCTTAATGAATCAATAATTTGCATCAAAAATGAAAGTGAAGTTCGGACTGAATACGTCTGCCTTGGCGACCATGAAAACACTTACAAGATGGCACAACAGGCACGCACTTTATCTGAATCGCCCGTTTACGCTTCCATCCATGCTTCTAACGATGGGCGTGAGTGCTCTGATATTCAACTGTCATCTGGAACCGCCTTGCGGTCTCTCCGCCAGAATAATAATTACATTTTTCTCTTCTCTGGTCTGGCAGCAACACCGATTGCTTGGGAACATTATTTTTCACAACAAGATGCCTCAAAGCCGGGGGTGTTAATCCCCGTCCATCATTCAAGTCTGCCGATAGAACAGATCGGCACCGTAATACTGCGTAATTAACCCATTCTAATCATCAACTTAACGATTGAATCTCCGCCTTGCGGGTGTTGCTTTTTACGTGTGCGCAACTCACGCCGTAAAGGCAGCGAAAAAGGAGTATAAAAACAAAAAGGAGATGGTTTCATGTATGCCAGGAACAAATTTTATGTAATCCTCATGCTCGGAACTTTGCTAGCGGCAAGCGTCCCGTGCACCGGAAAAAACGAACCTGAAAAAACCGTTCAACCAGTTCAAACCGGCAGTTCAGGCAGGCTCGGAACATTGCCGGAACCGGACGGAAACATCAATATGCAACAGGTTCTGGAACTTGTTACAAGCAGAAGGGGCGCCGACAGTCAAAGCGGTCATGCAAGGCTCAATGGCACGATTGCGCCCGGTGCTGATGACAGCTCTGGTGGCTTCTCTCGGATTTGTTCCGATGGCAGTTGCAACCGGCACGGGCGCCGAAGTGCAAAAGCCCCTTGCCACCGTTGTTATCGGGGGGGGTTTTATATCGACTGTTCTAACCCTTCTCGTTCTCCCTGTGCTTTACACATGGTTCGGCGCCAAGTGCAAAACTCAACCTTCAGACGAGATGTGTTCGAGCGAGTTTCTGGATGAATAAGTAACGCCGCATTCCTCTGATAACGATGGAACATCCCGCCGAGGATGCTGACGCATTCGGATTAGCCGTCTGCGGCGGTTTTCGCTATGAAATCGGGGACAAATTCACGTCCGCCTACTATATCATTTATCACTTAATGTTTCCATAGGATAAAATCTCTTTATTTCTTCAATTTTATCAGGAAACTTTCAGCAAATCCAACCCCGTTCCCACTGACGCTTTGTTACAGAAACCATTTGTTGACCTCGCGCTTTCCTCACATTAACTCTTGTGGGAAGTTTCGGTCATTTTGTCGGAGCATATCAATACTTTATTCGCACTGTCGTCATCACGCCAAGATGGTCTGACGGATAAAGCCCCCGATCATCATGGTTTTTAAAACAGACAACGGAGTCAATTAAGTTCACGCGATCTTCCCAACTGGATGGTACCTTCATAAAAATATAATCTATCCTGCCTGTGAAATTCTGCGGCGCGTTATCTTTTGACATTAATACCGGACTGGTGTTGCCGGTCTGGGGGGTCTCGTAGCTGTGGATTGCTCGGTATGTGTCCGTGAAGGAATTCGCGATGAAAAATCCGATCGTCTGCGAATCTTCTCTTGAATTCAAGTCACCGGTAAGAAAGGTCAGGAATCCGGCGTCGTTGTTCTTCTGGAACGCTATCAGTTTCTGCGCCTGCGGAAGTTTCACTTCGTCGCCGCCGATGTTGTGAAGGTGGGTATTATATAAATCAACAGACAGCCAATCTGTGATTCGTATCCGCGCGAATATGACTGGTCTTCCATGTTTGAGATCAGCATATCCTTTTTTCCCTATCGGATACCTGCTGAAAATTGTGATGCCTTCTCCCGATAACATATCGCTTCCGGTCTTCAGGCGTTCGTATTTCTCGTATTTTAACCCGCTGGGTCCGGCGCGTTTCTCTATCAGTTCCATAAGTGTCTTTGACTGATTTATACCTATTTCCATTTCCTGAATGCCGATCAGGTCTGGCGCCAGCCTTACGATTTCGTCCGCAATGAGAGGGAATCGTTCCTCCCAGAAATCGGCGTTGTGTCTTACATTTATGGTCATCACTTTTAAGGTGATGTTTTTTTGCCCTTCTATGGATGGCGTGATATTCGTTCCATTAGACTTTGCAGGGTTTTCACTTGCCGCTGCACCTGAAAGAACGAAAACAACTGCGCACACAAAAGCAACGAAAGATCTCAAAATCTTTGCACGCAGGTGTTCGGTCATATAAAAAACTTCTCGTTTCTATCGTCGCTACGACATCTCCAGTGAATTATTATACCTGCTGCTCGTCAAGATCAAATCGGCACGATAGATACGAAGATAATCTTCCATTATTTATTTAAATTTCAATAACAAAAATCACAATAAATACCTTGCATTTTTGTTAAATGTGGTTTCAAAATCGCAATTTATGAATAAATTACTTTGAGGGATGTGTGCTTTGCTATGATGTCAAAGTCTCTGTCGTTGTGAAG
>JBFMBQ010000361.1:0-7264 GCA_040755115.1 bacterium | reverse complement strand
CTTTTACATCATTAGAATACTTCAACATCTTAATCTTTGAACAACATCTCATTTTTTCAAGAACTATGGGGATTTGAGGAGATCAATGGTGAAATTTTTATCTAACTTCCTATCCCTGCATAAGGACACCTTTCCGTTTTACACCTAACTGTTCATTTTTATCAAATCAGTTGGATTCTATGTTTAATATTGTGAAAACAAAAAAATGCTTTCTGTTTCAACGCTCCATCCCTTTCGGTTTCTGGGTTGTTTTATTTTTTATGTTGAGTTGGATGTTTTCACTCGTTACGCTTTACTTTCTTCTGCCCACGCTTCGCGGTCTGATCCCCACAGCCGCTTTCGCTCTATTCGCCTCAACCGCTCTGATAGCCTTCAGCATCTCCCTTGCGTTCTATATTTTGAAAGCGTCCTTCCCGTTCTCATCGCGTCCCGTGCATAGAAAAAAAGTACCGGAGCAGTTGGTCTCAATTCTGCCGCCGGATGAAGTCTGGCGTAATTAGATTTCAGATAAAATGCAAAATGGGGAGCGCACTGATAACTAACCACTGACCACTAAAATCCGAAGCCTGATGACTGAAGATAAAAGTCTGTATGAAGTTGCCGTTATTCATATCGCTCACGGATATGTGAATAAACGATCTTGAGGATGGCTGCTGCGGGGGTGGCAAGCAGCATACCCCATATTCCCCCGATTTCTTCACCCGCCATAAGTGCAAAAAGGATTGATAGAGGACTGAGTTTCACATACCTTGCAAGCATGTTGGGTAATATAGCCTTATTTTCAATTAATTGAATTGCAGTAAAAAGGATGACAACCCAGAGGGCAATCATAGGGGAATCGGTCAGGGCGATAAAGGTGGCGGGGATGCCTGCTATAAAAATCCCTACTATCGGGATTGCTTTCGTGATGCCTGCAATCAAACCGAGAAGAAGTGCTGCCTTCACACCCAGGAGGGTAAGTCCCAACCAAATAAAGACACCCATTATTGCAGAGAGAATAAGTTGCCCTTTTATGTAGCCGCTGAGGACCTCGCTTGATTCGTTGATTATGCTGATCACTTCATTCTGCAAGTGTTTTGGGAATAGGCTGGCGATGGTAATTTTCGTATGGTCTTTTTCAAGGAACAGATAGAAAGTCAGGAAGGGGATAAAAAAGAGCAGGACGATACTTGAGATAAACTCGCCGGATTTTTCAAATACCGATTTTAGCAGTCCTGAGAAAGTTCCTGCGATGCTCTCCACGCCGCGCTGTAAAGAGGTGTCAACAAAATCCGGCAGGTTCAAACGGATATAGGTTGTTTCAGCCTGTTTTATGAATTGTTTCCAGTTTTCTGCGTACTGGGGCATATTGTTTGTGATTTTTATGATTTGTTCAACGATGGGTGGCACAAGGATGCCTAAAAAGAGACTGAGAACAAATGTGGCGATGACGAAAGCGATAACAGTTGCCCAGAGTTTTGAGATGGTGATACGACTTGATATTTTGCGGTCTGTGAGCGTGTTGACGACGGGCTTGAGGATAAAATAGAGAACAAACGAGAGTGAGACAGGCAGGGCAATTCTTTTTACAGCATACAGGACACCGATCAGAACGATAAGACAAACAACGAGCAAAACAGGTTTATACCAGTTTCTTCCTTGAATTACAGGTTGTGAATCAGGCATGAATGTCTCCCTAAAAATGTTCTTATGATACATTGTATTCAGTGTTATAACACCTTGTCAAAGAGATGTGAGAGGTGAGATGTAAGATGTAAGATGGGAAACGGTAAAAATCATCTTACATCTACCATCTACCATTTTACATTTATTCATCTCTCATCTTTTCACACGGTTTGACAGTGATAATTTCTAAATGATATATTATGAGATTGCGAGGCAATCAAGGGCGCCGATTATACAAAAAGCGCAGGATTGAAAAGTGAACGATAAGAGACCTTTCCGAATAGACTTCCGAGCCGCAGGTGTTTATCTCACAGTTGATGTATCAGCCGTTGATAATCTGGGTGCGTTGGGGAATCAGATTCGCGAAGAGATTTCCCGCAGAAGGATTGAAAATGTTGATTACGATACTCTTGAAAGATTTCTTCTTAACATAACCTCAGAGCCGACTGCCATTGCTCCGCCGCAGCCTGAACCGATTGACGGGAAAGTAACCGCTCAACTTACCCCTACGAGGAACGAAGTGCAGATAATGATAGAGCCGCCGATGGGAAAGGGACGGAAGGTGGATCTGAACGATGTTATACTGGCGATAAAATCGGTCGGAGGCGGCGAATTCTTCCTTGACACCGAGAAAATAGAACAGATGCTTTCTACCTTCCGTTTCCGTGATTTAGTAACTGTCGGCGAGCGGCGTCATGGCCGCTACGACATAGTTGTATCCAAGGATCGCTCTGAAGCAGTCCTGACGCTTGCGCCAGCCTTCGGCGGCAACCCTGTGGAGAAAAATGACATTATGCGCTATTTTCAGCGGGAGGGGATTGTCTATGGTGTCAAGGAAGATCTTATAGAAAAGATGGTAAAAGAGGGGATCTACAATCAGCCTACAGTAATTGCGGCAGGCGAAAAACCGGTTGATGGTGAAAACGCACATCTTGAATTTTATTTTGATCAAGAGGAAAAACGCGCTCGCCCCACTGTCAACGAGGAAGGTCAGGTTGACTTCCGCGAATTAAATCTGATTTCCTCTGTAAAACAGGACGACCCGCTCGTAAAAAAATATCCTTCCACTCCGGGAGTGCCCGGGAAAAATATTCATGGTGAGGTTATCACACCGAAGGCAGGCAAGGATGTGCCCTTCCCCGCCGGGCTTAACTGCAAAGTTAATCCCAACGACCCGAACCTCGTTGTCGCAGCAACCGATGGCCAACCTAAGTTTCACACGAACAAGGTTCATGTAATCCCGATCCTTGATGTTCCCGGCGATGTTGATTTTTCCACAGGTAACATCAATTTTTCTGGTACTGTGAACATACGGGGCAATATTCTGTCAGGTTTCACTGTAAAAGCCGCGGGGGACATTCAGATCGGCGGCACAGTTGAAGTTGCACATATAGATGCCGGCGGCAACATTTCTATCAAGCAGGGGATTGTGGGGCAGGACAAGGCAATCGTGATATGCCGTGGCAACCTCAACGCCAGGTTCGTGGACAAGGCAACATTATTCGTGGAGGGAAATGTTTATGTAGATGAGTCCATAATGTACAGCAACCTGAACAGTGCCGGGGAGGTTCATCTTTCAGGCAAGAAGGGATTTATCATTGGCGGTGTTGTGCGGGCGAGCAAATTCGTATCTGCGAATCGGATCGGGGCATCGTTTCAGACACCGACCATCATTGAGGTTGGGGGCAGTCCGACAATGCGCGAGGAACTGGACGAACTTGAGAAAAAGATACAGGAAGCGGAGACTCAGGAAGAGATGTTATCAAAATCGCTTGTTACCGCCGAGAAGCAGCGGCAGAAGACGGGCGGCGATATTGGTGAGCAGCAGAGGGAACGCGCGACTATCCTTGCACGCGACCGCTTTTCACTTATCGCGCGGCTGCGCGCCTTCCGCGAACGGAAGGAAGACCTTGAGGAGAAACTTTCCATGCTCAAATCGTCGCAGTTGAAGGTGCATGTGAGAGACAAGGTTCTTCCTGGTGTAAAAATCATCATAAAGAACGCCGTCTGGATAGCGCGCGATGAGGTCAAATTCACGACTTTTTACGAAGATGAGAACGAGATAAGATTCTTGCCGTATGAGTTTGCGACGAGATGATCAAAAGGATAAAAGTGTAAGATTTCACCCAAGCCACAGAAGCACGGAAAGGAAAAAGTGAGACGAGAGACGAGAGATGTGAGACGAAAAAATCATCTTATTTCTCACATCTTACATCTCACATCAATCCCTGTTTCCAAAATCCAGTGTTTCAGTGGCAATCTCTTCTGGAGGCATTATGGAATCTGAAAAATCAAAAGGCGCAACTTCGTTATCACTGAAAACGATACTGATCTATTCTGTGGCAAACATTGGCTGTCTTGCACTGGATTCAACCTTTGACCAGTTCAACATTTTTTATTATGTCCACCACAAACTGACCACACCGTTGCTGATCGGCATCGCCGTTTTGTTCGGGCGTATCGTGGATGCGCTGGCGAACCCGATTGTCGGTTACTGGAGCGACAGGAAATATGGTGTGCGCGGCAGGCGTCTTCCGTTCGTAGTGAGCGGTGTGCTGCCGATGACAATATTTTTCATATTGTTTTTCCGTCCGATTTTTAAAGACGCTGTTTCTAATTTCATCTTTGCAGCGGCGACCTGCGGGGGGATGCTTTTCTTCTACACTTATGTTGTCGCACCCTACCTTGCGCTGCTGCCAGACCTCGCACGGACAACAGACGACCGCGTGAAGATGTCCTCCTGGGTCTCAATCTTCGGCATCGTCGGCATCATCGTTGGTTTTGTTGTTGCTGGGATACTCGTTGACACTCTCCACAGTTTTTTCCTCATGGCAGTGATCATAGGAGGCATTTCTCTGGCGACATTTATGATCACGGCATTAGGAATCAAAGAGCGTCCTGTTGCGCGTGAGGATCGGGTGCAGTTATCGTTCTGGGAAAGTGTATTGCCTGCGCTGAAGAGCAAGATGTTCCTGATTTATATTTTCAGTATTTCCTCCTTCTGGGTCGGCTTCAAAGTGCTCCAGACTTCAATAAACTTCGTTTTTACCACGATGTTCGGAAAGCCCGAAGGATACGGCGGCACATTCGGCATGGGGGGGATGATCCTGGTCTGGTTATTAGCCACGCCCTTTATATTTCTTATTGTCAGGAAAATAGGGAAAAAGCGCACTTACTATATGGCGCTTCTTGCCATCGCTGTCATTTCATCGCTCCAGGGTTTGATTCCATACATCACCTTTATGAACCCGCTGATTTACTATCATATAGTCATCTGCTTTTTCGGCATCCCGTTCGCGGCGCTTCTGGTGATTTATAATGCGATACTCGGCGACATCATAGACCACGATGCAAAAACAACGGGCTACAGGCGCGAGGCGATGTATTACGGCATGGAAGGACTCTTCACGAAGACCGCCCGAGGAATAGGCTCGGTTTCGGTTGCTTTCCTTTTTGCGGTATTCGGCGATCCGTCAGTAAGTCACGCAGGTATACTCGCAGCGGGTCCTTTCTGCGGACTTTTCGCTTTTCTTGGCTTTCTGCTGTTTCTCAGGTATCCGTTAAACGAATAACAAAACCTAACCTGGCATAGCCAGAACCAAAAATAAAATTAAAACCGCAGAGACGCAGAGGTCGCAGAGAAACACAGAGAAGAGGAAATTTTTTGCGCCTTCGGCGCGAAGCATGTCCTCACGAAAGTGGGAAAAGTGCTTTTCTGCGTTTTCCCTCTGCGTTCTCTGTGCCTCTGCGGTTAATAATTTTCCTGCCATTTTGCGCAGAAGTTCAGTATTAATACTAAGTTGCGATCAAACATAAAGTAATGAGCACCCCCAAACGAGTTTGGGGGTGGCACATGCAATGAATGATTTTGGAGGCGGTGATATTTCTCCGCTTTATTATACGGCGACATATCGCCGTAAATGAAAGCGACAAATAATTGTCGCGCTCCAAATTAATAAAAACTGAATGTGCGAAAGCATTTTGGTAAGTTAACTCAATAGCCATATTATTCTGTTTTTCAATCATCTCTACAAGATGCAGGGCGTCATCATCCTGTTTTACCTGTTCACGAACTCTACATGAAATCTGTTGTTTTTCATCACACAGTTGAATCATGAGTGCTGAATCTTATATAATTTCTTCCACTATTTCTGGAGGCGGTGAGAATGGTTGAAATTGACAGGGTGTCAAAAAATTACGGGAAAGTTCAGTCGCTTAAGGTTGTCACGATGGGCAAAGCATATTGTTTTTTTGCCGATTATTGAGAACCACTACCTCGTACAGAATGACGCTTGTATGACAATGGCATAAGACAATACGGTTACTAATGGGAACATTAAATACTTCTCTTTTTAATTTAAACTGGATTCCTGCTTCCGCAGGAATGACAGTGGAGCGCATTCAGTTATAAGAAATAATTTCTGCTCCAGGTAATAGCATCTGTTTTCGGCATTGGAGGCATTTTGAGTATTATTTGTAAAGCAATAAATTTTTTATTAAATCCGCTGATCTTGTATCCACTAATTGTTGCATTAATCGCCGCCGCAATCATTGCCATAGTTAGTTTCTTATGGCGAAAACTGTTCTTTGGTGGACGCGGAGACAAAATAGAGATAAAGGGACTTAAACCTGGTGATGTTGTTACTATTCAAAAATACGATTATCAGGATGGTGTGCCCGATTCGCCAGTTCGCACTGTTAGAGATTCGTTTCAAAAGGCTCGTGACCATCTCGCTCGTGATGATTTTCATAGTGCAATCAAATATTTCAAGGAGGCGATTGAAAGCGAGACAGACCCAGAACGAAAAGGTGCGCTTCATCTTCAGATTGGAAACGCTCTCTACACGTTGCGGTTATATGACAAGGCTATGGATTCATATACCACCGCTTTGAAATATGCAAAGCAAGGCGGCGATCTTGAAGGGGAAGCCTCCGCTCTTGGCTCCATCGCCAATACTTACCTGGATAAACCAGCCTCTGATGTAACCGAGCGAGGTGAAAATGTCCGAACTGCCGTAAAGAATTATATTGAAGCACTCAAGATATTTACAGTAAAGAATTATACTGTCCAGTATGCCATGACCCAGAACAACCTTGGGACTGCCTACACATATCTTCCTTCTGCTACACCAGAGGAGCGTGCTGAAAATGTGAGAAAGGCGATCGCATGCTATAAGGCAGCGCTGGAGATTAGAAAGAAAGACGAGTATCCGGTTGATTTTGCCATGACCCAGAACAACCTTGGGACTGCCTACACAGATCTTCCTTCTGCTACACCAGAGGAGCGTGCTGAAAATGTGAGAAAGGCGATCGCATGCTATAAGGCAGCACTTGAGATAAGAAAGAAGGACGAGTATCCGGTTCAGTATGCAACGACCCAGAACAACCTTGGGACTGCCTACACAGATCTTCCGTCAGCGACCGCTGAGGAGCGTGCTGAAAATGTGAGAAAGGCGATCGCATGCTATAAGGCAGCACTTGAGATAAGAAAGAAGGACGAGTATCCGGTTCAGTATGCAACGACCCAGAACAACCTTGGGACTGCCTACACATATCTTCCTTCTGCTACACCAGAGGAGCGTGCTGAAAATGTGAGAAA
>JBFMBQ010000360.1:0-6413 GCA_040755115.1 bacterium | reverse complement strand
TGAAGAGAAAAATAATCATATCATTCGTAGTTTTAATCGTGGTCGGTGCTTGTTCCATTTGGTTCTGGAAAGCGAGGGGCAAAAAAAACGAGTCTGATAAACCGCAGACGAAGATAGTTGAAGTGAGTCGGGGGGACATCGTTCAGAAGGTGGCTGCGACTGGGAGGGTGGTATCCAATATTGATGTGGAAATAAAGTGCAAGGCGAGCGGAGAGATAGTTTCTCTGCCCTATGATGTAAGCGATATGGTTACGAAGGGCAGCCTCGTCCTTGAACTTGATCCAACGGATGAGGGGCGGAATGTAAAAAAAGCGAAATTGGCTTTGATGTCATCCAGAGCAAAGTATGAAAAGGCGAAGCATGATCTGGAGATTACGAAGCAGGAACTTGCAAATTCCAGAAAGCAGGTTGATGTTAATCTGGAGGCGGCGCGAATAAAAGCGGACGATGCCCAGGCAAAAAAGGAGCGGATAAAACAGTTGTATGAGAAAAAACTGGCAAGCAAGGAAGAATATGAATCCGCCGAGACCGCTGCTGCGCAGGCACAGGCAAGTTACAGGCAGGCGCAGATCAGGATAGAGGAACTGAAAACCGAGGAAGCAGCCCTGGAACTGAAGCGGCAGGACCTTGCGCAGGCGGCTGCCGATGTAGGGGCGAACGAAATAAGTCTCAGTATCGCCGAACAGAGACTCAAAGACACGAGGGTATATTCCCCAATAGATGGGGTCATCACGGAGCGTAAAGTGCAGGCTGGGCAGATCATAGCATCGGGGATAAACAATGTCGGTGGCGGGACTTCAATTATGACAATTTCCGATCTTTCCAGATTGTATGTTCTCGCTTCCGTTGATGAAAGTGAAATAGGTCGGGTCAGACCGGGACAGAATGTTGTGATCACTGCTGATGCGTTTCCCGGGAAGCGTTTCAAAGGCAGGGTTGAACGCATTGCGCAGATGGGAATGAATGTTTCTGATGTCGTAACTTTTGAAGTAAAAATAGAAGTTATCGGAGATGAAGAAGGGATGGGCAACACAGGAATGTCTGGAATGTTTCAGAGTCTCGGCAAAAGCAAAGATGGCGGCTTAGAAAACACTACGGACAAAAAGAGAAATCGGGATAAAAGCACCAGAAAGGCTCTCCGTAGAAACAATGCTGGAAAAAGCGGGGCGGGAATGCTGAAGTCTGAAATGACTGCGGATATTGGGATCATCGTTGCGAAGGAAGACGATGTTTTAATTGTTCCATCCGTCGCCGTTTTCAGAATAAATGGAAAGCAGTTTGTAACGGTCGTTATGGGGAACGGCAAAACTGAACAGAGGGAAGTTGAAACAGGGCTGACAGATGGAGAAAAAATAGAGGTATTGAGCGGACTGAAGATGGGGGAAAAGGTGCAAGTCGAGGAAAATGTGGTTGAGAGCAGATGGAGCAGACCTGAGATGCGGATGATGCCCTTTGGGGGCGGCGGCAGTATGATGAGGGGGAGATAGGCGGCGGCGATAAGAATGAACATACATAATCTAACAGAGCCAGAACTAATGAATAAAAATTGAACCACAGATGGACGCAGATAGACACGGATAAGATAAACACAGATAGTGATAGATGTTTGCGCCCATAGGCGCAAATGAAGAATCTGTGTTAATCAGTGTTCATCCGTGGTTCTACAAATCCTGCTATTTTGCACATGAGTTGTTTTTCAATCGGTAGGTGGTTATCACTATAAGTAAGTAAATAAATGAAGGGGGTAAATATAATGCTTTTCAAATCGCTTGAGAGGTATCACGATGCCGGGCTTCTGGTGCTGCGGATCGGTATCGGCATCATGTTCGCTCTGCATGGTTATCCAAAAATCACTGGCGGTCCTGAAAAGTGGACTATGATTGGCGGAGCGATAGGTTTCCTCGGTATCCATTTTGCACCAGTCTTCTGGGGTTTCATGGCGGCGGTGTCGGAATTCTGCGGCGGGATACTGCTCGTTGTCGGATTCCTTTTCAGACCTGCAAGCGTTCTGCTCACAATCACAATGATCGTTGCTACCTCAATGCACATCGGTAAGGGTGACACATTCGGTCAGTATTCTCATGCCTTGGAGAGCGCCATTCTTTTTCTCAGCCTGTTTCTTATCGGTCCGGGCAAGTATTCAATTGATGCCCGACTATGCGGCGCCTGTAAGCAGTAGACCTGATTTTGCAAAAAAACCTTGCAAAATCAGGAGTATATAGTAGATAGTAGATAGGACAAAATTTCAGAATTACAACTGGGGCGTTACTTTTCAATGTGTCAGTTATTTTTAATTGTGGCGTTTATGGTGGGATGATGTGATAGATGGCAGCAATGATGCTGTTAAGAACGAACAATATCAAAAAAATCTACCGTATGGGCAGCGGTTTCATCAGGGCGCTGGATGGCGTTAGCCTTGAGGTGGAGAAGGGGGAAATGATCGCAATAACCGGGGCATCCGGCAGCGGAAAGTCAACGCTGATGAATATACTGGGCTGCCTTGATAAACCGGATTCGGGCGAATATTTTCTGGCAGGCGACAATGTGGCAGTTTTGCACAAGGATAAACTTGCAGAGATCAGAAACCGTTACATCGGTTTTGTTTTTCAGTCTTTCAATCTTCTGCCGAGAATGACTGCGATTGAAAATGTTGAATTGCCACTACAGTATGCAGGCAGAGGCGATTCAGGGAGAATAGCAATGAGGGCATTGGATACAGTAGGCTTGTCCGACAGAATACATCACGAGCCAACACAACTCTCAGGCGGCGAGCGCCAGCGTGTTGCGATTGCGCGTGCGCTTGTGAACGATCCGACCATACTTCTTGCCGATGAGCCGACAGGGAACCTGGACAGCAAAACCGGCGACGAAATAATCGGACTATTTGAAGAATTGAACATCCTCGGGCGGACGATAATTATCGTAACGCACGAGCAGGAAATCGCAAGGCGCTGCAAGAGGGTCATCAGGATGAAGGACGGACAGATTTTAATGTCCGATTGAAAGGGGCAGGCGGTATTTGCTTTTCCTGACGATAATCAGAACATCGCTTAAAAGCCTCCTGGCGAACAAACTCAGGTCATTCCTCGCTATTCTCGGTATCATAATCGGTGTCGGCGCGGTCATTGCAATGCTTTCATTAGGCGCGGGTGCGCGGAAGGACATCTTGGATCGGATTTCTTCTCTGGGAACCAATATGATGTCAATCAGGCCTGGTCAGCGTGGGATGCGCGGTGTGATGACTGGATCATTTCAGAACCTTACGCTTGACGACGCTTTGGAGATACTTCAAAAAGTGCCGTCGGTGAAATGCGTCTCCCCCGTCGCTTCGGGGAATGCACAGTTGAAATATTATCGTAAGAACACAAGATCAAGAATCACAGGAGTGGCAGTTACATATCAATCAACATTAAATCTTGAAGTAGAACATGGCAGGTTCTTCAATGAATCAGAGGTTGACCGGATAACAAGAGTCGCTGTTATGGGACCGGAGACGGCGCAAAACCTGGGGATAACGCAAAACCAGATCGGAGAGCATATCAAAATCAAGGGCATCAACTTCAAACTGATCGGGCTGTTGAAGGCAAAAGGCGGCGGCGGACCGTTTAATCCTGATGAAGTAACAATCGTTCCATATACGACGGCGATGAAGATTCTTTTGGGCGTGGATTTTCTTGACAGCATAAGCGTTCAGGCTGTTCAAGGCGCAGACCAGAGCAAGGTTCAAGAGGACATAACACAACTTCTCAGGAAGAGGCACAGGATAGCCGAAGGAGCCGAAGATGATTTCCATGTGTTCAACCAGGCGGAGCTTATCCAGACCGCTTCCGAATTCAGTAAAACTTTCACTTTCCTGCTCGGTGGGATCGCCGCCATCTCGCTTCTTGTGGGGGGAATAGGCATCATGAATATCATGCTGGTAACCGTAACTGAGAGGACAAGGGAAATAGGCATCAGAAAAGCAATCGGCGCCAAAGACAGCGACATATTGAAACAGTTTCTTATAGAGTCCCTGATAATGAGCGGCGTGGGCGGACTCATCGGCATTGCGGCTGGAATAACGGCTTCAAAACTTATCGGAATGGGACCGCAATTCAAAACTTTGGTGGAGCCTGCAAGCATACTGCTGGCGTTTTCGTTCTCCGTCGGAGTCGGTGTGTTTTTTGGCTATTATCCTGCCCTGCGCGCTGCACGGCTTGACCCTATAGAATGCCTCCACTACGAGTAACAAAGGAGTGAAAATGAAAAAGAGATATTCCTTTTTATCATGTCTTTGGATATTTCTGTTCTTGTGCATATCACAGGTGTTTATGATTTCAATAACTGGCGCAGAAGACAGCAACGCGCAGCAATTGAAACTCACCGTTGACGCCGCGGTTCTCATGTCGCTTCAGAACAACAAGTCATTACAGATACAGAGGATTGAACCCAAAATCGGCTGGACAAGAATAGCGCAGGAGAAATCCGTTTTTGATGTGAATTTGTCGGGTGATCTGTCATCTTCAATGAGCGAAGAAGATGTTACAGACTCAAAAACAAGAAGGACGAAAGAGGAATTAGAGATTTCTAAAAGATTGCGCTCCGGTGCGGAAATTACACTGGGATTATCTTCGGAGAACAACAGCGCTGGTGCGGATTACGATCTTTATACATCGCAATTTGCGATTTCTTTTAAGGCGCTGCTTTACAGGGGAGCGGGTTCGGGAGTGAATCTGGTGGGAGTAAAGCAGGCGGAGTTGGCGGTGAAGTCATCCAATTACGAACTTCGGGCTTATGCCGAATCAATCATAGAGCAGGTGATTGAGACCTACTGGGATTACGCCCTCGCTTTGCGTGAGGTAAAAATATATGAGGACTCATTGGGACTGGCAAAACGGCAACTCTATGAGGCGGAAGTCATGGTTGAAATCGGCAAACTCGCCGAGATAGAAATTGTCGCCGCGCGCGCTGAAGCGGCGTTGCGCGAACAGGGTCTTATCAATGTGCAAGGCAGGGCTGAAACGCTCAGACTAAAATTGCTACGCCTGACAAATCCCGCTAAAAATTCGGATTTCTGGGACACCGCTGTGGTTATAGAGGAACAATTCGTTGCTCCGCAAATTGAATTCGGCAGTCTGGATTCTCTTATAGAGACGGCGATGAAATTGAGACCCGACCTCAACGAGGCGAAACTTCTTCTGGAACGGGGAGAACTTGATGTTGTAAAGACCAGGAACGGCTTGCTGCCGTATCTTGATTTTTTCATAACACTCGGAGGCACAGGCTATGCCGAGTCGTTCGGCGATTCATTCGGCGGCGTCTTCGGCGACAGGCAGGACATGCAGATTGGCTTGAATTACAATGTTGCGCTTGGGCGCAGAGATGAAAAGGCTCGTTATGAACAGTCTATGTTTAAGAGGGAACAATACATCCTTGCGATTGAAAACATGGAACTGATCGTGCAGGAGGAAGTGAGAAGCGCATGGGTAGAAGCGAACAGGGCAGCCAGACAGATTGAGGTGGCAAAGGCGACTCTCGCGCTCCAGGAGGAGAAACAGCGGGCGGAGACGGAGAAATTCAGGGTCGGTAAATCCACATCTATCAATGTGGCGCAGGCACAGCGCGATCTACTTCAGGCACAGGTTGACGAATCCAAGGCAGTTGCGGATTATTCAAAGGCGGTCATAAATCTTTTCCGAAGCGGGGGCACTCTGCTTGTGCATTATGGAATATCGGTTTTGTGATTCTAATACGAAGTTGCGATAAAAGATTAATTTTTAGCATTTTGGTTCAAGGTGCAACCTTGAACCAACGATGTTGTAAATTCGTGTAATTAGTGGATCATATTTACTATGCAGCATATAGCAGAGCACCGGAACATAAGGATGCTAGTTCAATACGACGGCACAGATTTTCATGGTTTTCAGAAGCAGCCGGGCGGTGTGCGCACTGTGCAGGGTGAACTTGAAAATGCGCTTTCAAATCTTCTCGGCGAACAGGTTGAAATCATCGGCGCAAGCCGCACAGATGCCGGTGTGCACGCCTTTGGACAGGTGGTGAATTTCATATTGCACACCCAAACAAGTTTGGGGGTGGCACAAACGAGTTTGGGGGTGCATGGCAAATCGCGCAGAGAAATCCCCCCCGATAAAATTGCTTATGCCATTCGCCGATTTCTCCCTCCAGATATTTCTGTAGTTTCATCTGAAGAAGTTGCGCAGGATTTTCATGCAAGATTCAACGCAAAGGCTAAAGTTTATGTTTATGTTTGTTACCGTTCACATCAGGCGATACCTTTCCTGAGAAGAAATGCGCTGGAGGTAAATCCAGATGTAAGAGCAGATAAAATGCATGAAGCGGCGCAGTATTTTTTAGGCACGCATGATTTTTCCTCTTTCCGCAACGAGTCCGACGCAGCGGCTGATCCTGTGAGA
>JBFMBQ010000359.1:0-10326 GCA_040755115.1 bacterium | reverse complement strand
ATCAAGGGGCTTGTAGTTCTTGGAGCGGTGCTGATTGACCAGATAAAAGTCGGATGAAACATTATAAACGAGCAATTTTGTGATGAAGGTAGAAGATACCATATCAACTTACTTGGATGGAAGATGATAGACGGGAGAAGGTAGACGATTTAAATCATCTACCATCTTACTTCTCCCGTCTCCCGTCTGCCATCAATCTGCGCAAAATCTGCGTAATCTGCGTCAAAAAAAATTATCATATTTTTAGGTATCCGCTTTTTGCACTGGACTCAAACATAAAAAAGCGCGGTTCCATCAATACATACCGCGCCGACTTGTGATTTTCGGGCAGTTTATCGTCATGCCCGGGACCACCTACGGCACCCCTCCTTGCAGTGTGCCACCGGTCTCAACATATAGCGCGATCTCGTCATTATCACACCTCCAAGCATAATCTTTTACTGACATTAAATATTCTAATAGATTGTCCCCGTAATTTCCAGATTCCTTTCATTTTTACTGTTTGCTTATGTCCATACAGGAATTCAGATACCCGCTTAATTTCACAAACTAAAAATGCTGTGATATTATTGAAACCTGATATAATTGCGGCTATCAGTTGAAACAGCCATGAAAAATAACCACGCTCTGAATGAGACCACCCTCCCCGTCGCCATTCAGTTCCTCCAGGACAATATTCTCCCTGTAGTAATATATTCACTTATCGTCCTCGCGGTTCTTTTCGTCGCTGTTCTGATAATTCATCTCATCGTAATCTTCGTCAAGAGTTCACACGAAAAGTACATTAATAACAGAACCGCAGTATGGGAACACATTTTAGACCAATTCATCCATAAGGGCGACCATTCAGCAAATTTTTCACGAAAAGAAAAAGCATTTTTCAAACCCTTCCTGATTGATAAATCCTTACATGCACACCCGGATGAAAAACAGCGAATCCAGAAATTATACAAAAAACTCGGTTATTCAAATGACGATATCAGACTATGCAGGAGCCGCCTGTGGTGGCGAAGGATAAAGGCGATTGAAAGGTTTGAACTGCTTGAACTTGCCGAGATGGAAAACAATGTCCTCCCGCTTCTGAAAGATGAAAGGATGGAAGTCAGACTTGCCGCCTTGAGAATGCTGGCGGCAACCGGCAGCAGGAAACTCGGCGGCATTCTGCCGGCAGTATTTGCAGATAACACACGATGGACTTACAGGTATCTTGTGAACATTCTATACGGTGCAAATATACCCGTCAGCGACATCCGGCAACTTGCCGCATCACCTGACCGCGACCTGCGCAAGGCAGCGGCAATGCTTCTCGGAAAAGAGGGAAACGCCGAAGCGATTCCACTTTTGCGCACACTTAGCAACGACGGCGTAAAAGATGTTAGACGCGAGGCTGTTCGCTCGCTCGTGAGAATAAAATCAGATGAAATTCTACAGATATTTAACGAAAAGGTTAACGACAAAGACCCCGAGGTGCGTGCCGAAACGGCAAAGGGATTCGGGAAATTGAAAAATCCAATTTCTCTTCCTTCACTTGAACAACTCGCCGATGACACGGATTTTGAAGTCAGGTATCAGGCTTTTTACGCACTCACTGAATTCGGTGAAACTGGAAGGATAATTATAGAAAAATTCAGCGAAAAATATCCAGAGATGACAGCGCAGTTCCTGTGTGCAAAATGCTTATAACAATCATTCAAATTGCCGCATTATTCTTCAATGTCCTGATCGTCTTGTATTTTTTCTTTGTTAATTTCTTATATCTTTTTCTGCTTGCCCTCGCAGCAGGTCAACTGTTTTATTATAAGACGACTGGACGATCAGGAAAGTGGACTGATAAAAAATTCGCATTTCTTCCGAAAATTTCCATACTGGCGCCAGCCTATAACGAGGGACTCACCATTACCGAAAGCATCAGCGCGCTCCTTTCAATTGATTATGATGACCTTGAAATCATTATAATTAATGACGGCTCAAGGGACGAAACGATGGAACAATTGCACGATGAATTCAAACTATTCCCCGTTGAGCGCGCCGTATATAAAGAAATCCCTTCCACAACAGTAAAGGGAATCTATAAATCCGCGCTGGACGAGAGATTGTTGATAATAGACAAGGAAAATGGAGGCAAGGCGGACTCACTGAACGCTGGGCTGAATTATGCCCGCGGGCAGTTGTATTGCGGAATAGACACGGATTCACTCATAGAAAAAGATGCGCTTAGCAAGTTAATTCATTTATATTTACAGCGTGAAGCAAAGATCGTTGCACTGGGCGGGATTGTGCGGATTGCAAATGATTGCGTTGTTCGGGAAGGCGAGGTGATTGAAGCACACCTGCCGAAAAAGACTGTTGCGGCATTTCAGGTTATGGAATACATCAGGTCATTCCTTTTTGGTCGCACGGGGTGGAGCAGCCTGAACAGTCTTCTGGTAATTTCAGGCGCATTCGGGCTGTTTGAACGAAAAACGGTCATAGAGGCTGGAGGCTACCGAACGGATACCGTGGGCGAGGATATGGAACTGGTGGTGCGCCTGCACCGCCTGATACGTGAACAGAAGCGAAAATATAAAATATTGTATATCCCTGATCCCATCTGCTGGACACAGGCGCCGGAGACACTCAAGATGCTCGGCAGGCAGCGGAGCAGATGGCAGCGCGGACTGATTGAAACCATTTTTCACCACTGGAAAATGATCGGAAATCCCAGATACGGTCTGGCAGGCGCCGTAGGGATGACCTATAATCTGTTATTTGAAGTCCTCGGACCATTCATTGAAGTCATCGGGACCTTTGTGATCCTGATCTCTTATTTTCTTGGATGGCTGAACATAAACTTTGTTATGCTCTTCATCGCACTGGCGATTCTGTTCGGCGTTTTTATGTCGCTCTTTTCCTTGCTGCTCGAAGAATTCTCCCTGAAAAGACACAAAAACACGGGCGATATAATAAAATTGTTCCTGTTTGCAGTCGCGGAAAATTTCGGCTATCGCCAGTTGAATGTCTGGTGGAGGTTCAAGGCAATTTTTGAACTGGGAAGAAAAAAGCAATTCTGGGGAGAAATGGGAAGAAAATCTTTCACCATAAAAGAGGGCGCATCATGAAACTGCACCGCACTTTACCGGTTTTATTGTTTTCAGCAGCAATGTTTCATCCCTGCACATCTCTGTCAGCAGCCACACATAGAAATATCTTTTCCTTCACAACACACAATTACTCAAACGCACCACTTGGCAGGGTTTACGAAAATGCGTTCATTGTTAAAATCGCTCCCGCTACGGATTTTCTCTTGAAGATATACAGAGATGACCGCCAGTTATGGTCCAACAACATTTATACCCTTGGTCCCGTGTTTATTCTGGACAAATACCATTATATGGAGTTGACTTATGGCTACGGCGATGACTCCGGCATGGGACGCTCGGATTATTACGACTGGGAGATAACACGGGAAAAACCACGCCGCCTCTCCGCAATAGGCTTCAGACACAGTGCTACCCCAGGCTACCACAACAACCTCATCTCACCCAGTATGAAATATTATCTGACCGACCGACTCAGCATCTGGGGAAAATATTTCCTCAGTTACGGCTCTAATAACGACAAGGACTATGCCCTATGGACTGAACTTGAATACACACTTCTTGATAAAACCAAAATCAAACTCGGTATGACAAGAGGGGGCAGACTCTACGAAACCGAATATGGCTCTGGAGCAACAGGAAGTTTTGATTCCATCATTGCGGGTGTTTCTTACGAGTTTAATGAAAATTCCTTTATCAAATACATATACGAAGACCTGGACAGACAGCCGATTTATTCAGATAAAAAGAACACCTTAATAATTGACTTCAGATTTTAATGTAGGGGCAAGGCATGCCTTGTCCCCACTACCTCTGTGTTAATCTGTGTTAATCTGTGGTTCGTTTTTTTTATCGCCGAAGGCGATAAATTTAACAATATAATTCGCAATCTCAAAAGGTCGTGTCTTCAGAGATAATTTCTCCCCTGCCCTGTGAACATCTGCATCAGCGATCTTCTCCTCAAGAAAATTCACCTTGTAAGACTCAACCACATCACCGCCAAATTTAATTTCCCCCACAGTCTCCTGCCCGCATGACTCGTAAAATCTTATCATCTGCGCCTTCTCATCCTTCCGCGTTTTGTGATACCCGCTGAGTATAAGATTCTGCGGCATCAGCGAAAATAATGAAAAAAACTGCGGCAGCAAAGAATCTTGAATCTTAATCCCTGAACCCCGAACTCTGAACCCTGAACCCTGTTTTTTTCGTATTTGAACCGCCCTCAACGGGAGCAGGAATTCTTCAGCCCGCGCAGGGACATGCGCCTGCTGCCAGCCGCCATCGTGAGGAAACAATGCAAGCCGCATACTATGCTCGCCGAGGCAGAAACCGCCGCGCCCGCCAGGATGAAGCAAGATGCGGTCGGAGCCGCGTATAAGCGTGATATACACATCATCCTTCTCAACGGCACAGGCGGGGACGCCAACATTAAAAACCGCAAACCCGCGATTGCCGATGTTAACATCCATCCAGTTCACAGCAGCGTGCTCGCCGCCGCCGCGCTCTGCCGCCCCAAACGGCACTCCATAAGTTACCTTTGAATTCCTGGTCAATGTCGGAAATCGCATACGCAGCCGGCTGCCTTCATCGCGAAAATCAACTTTCATCTCTATGTCAAGACGCGGTGAACCAGCAGTCAATGTAATCCGCTGCCCTATCCGAGTGTTCCTCATTGCCCCGCGGATGACAGCCGCCGAGCGCATCGGTCCGCTCTCGGCCGCTTCAAAAGAAAATTTCATATATCGTGAACGCAGCGGACGCCCGACGCCGACCGTTTCATAAAGATCGCCACCGTCCCGCTCAAGAACCATCTCACAGGCATCAAAAAATAAAAATTCCTGACCGCTGCGTTTGTCTTTTATCCTATCTATGAATTTCGCCTCTGGATGAAAATGAACCGACAGGACTTCATTTTCAATGAGATTTTCCCCGCAAGTTGCGAGCGGCGCAAAATCAGAAGGCTTGCCTTCACAGACTTCAACAACCTTGTAGCCGAGCGCAGGCACGCTTATGCAAAAGGCAACAACCACGGATTTTACTGTGCCGTCCGCATAATTGCGCCGCTCTATAACCTGATACGGAACTTCTGCATCGCCGTCCATTATCCTGAACTCCTTCATAAGGGGTGGGAAGTATAATGCTGCCGTTGCAAGTTCTATTCGCTCGCGCGGGATGGGGTTGAAGATCAGCAACGGGTTCCGAAATCCTTCCGTGCCGATGTTGTCGGCGAGTGTCCGTAGCGCGTTCTCGGTGCAACCCTTTGCCTTAACTATTGCAATGCGGAACCGCTCTTCCGCACCGCGCGCCACCTCATCGGTGCAGCAGCCGCAAATAATGTCGTGGAACTGGTTGAACATCACGAGTTCCCATGCATCATCAAGTGACGGAGACGGCTCGCCCATAAGATTTGACAATAACATACCTATGCGCTCCGCTTCCATAAGAGCAACCTCTGCCTGCCGATTGAGGATTTTAAGATCAATCCTGCTGGAGTATGTACCCGTGAAAACCCCCGTGAAATCGCCCTTTATCGTTTTCAGATCATCCTTCGGGAGCGACTCAAAGAACTTTGACGGGAGCGAAAACCGGGCACGCGCGGATGGATGATTATCATTCCACAGGGCGATAAATTTCGGCGCCGAGGATTGTGGTCGTGCGTGATCGTTGCCGTGCGGACAGAATATTTCAGATGAAGTTGCCCTGTCAGCGAGTGTTGCAAGCGCGGCGGCAAGTCTCTTTTCAGCAATCCCATGATCTTCAACCAGCGGAAACGCCGCGGAGTAAGCGAGCGGCATCCAGTGTGTGAGTATGCGCGTGCCGTCAAGTCCTTCCCACAAGAATTCCGACGGCAACTCCTTGCGTCCCTCCCTGAAAAACACATGGTATCGCACACCGGCGAGCGAAAGTATCTGCGGCAGTTGCGCACACTGCCCGAAACTGTCAATCAGCCACCCGCAGGCGGATGGCGCGCCGAAATTCTCTATCGCAAAATTCTGCCACGCCGCCGCCTGCCGCACGAGCGATTCGCCGCAAGGCAGGTTCGTATCAGGCTCCGCATACATCCCACACGCCGGCTCTATCCTGCCTTCCTTAACATATCGGCAAATTTCATAAAAGGCGTCCGGATGCTCCTCCTTGAACGCCTTCAAATACGCACACTGGTCAATCACGAAGGTGTAATACTCGTTCCTGTCCATAATCCGCAGCATCTCATACAGGTTCCGACCACCGATTTCCTTGAACACCTCATGCGGCTGTAGCCATTCAGCATCATAATGCACATGCGGGATAAAATGCACGCTGAGATCACGCCCCGGCAATTCAGATGGCGCATAAGGTGGCAGAACGGCGAAGTCTGCCTTACCATCGCGCAGAACAATCGGCAGGGGCGGTATAGCCGCTTCAACATATTCCAGAACGATGTGCAGCGAAAGAAAATGGATGCCGTCAGGCAGCACAGTATTGATGAAGTAACAGTTAACGATCTCGCCGGGCGCAAAATCAATTTCGGCTGTTCTGTGTGAGGGATAAAGTTTCCCGCCCGCTTTGAAATAGACCTTGTCTTCAGGTACAGGGATGCCGTTTATTGCGGCGTTCAGTTTGAGGAGACGCTGATCAAACCAGTGGTTGGTGAACGGCAACTGGAAGGCGTCGGGCTTTCCGTCGTCGTTGGTGTCAACATTCCCGATGTCATCGCGGAAAAAAACCGTGTTAAGAAGATGCTCCATACCTTCCGGCAGCGCACCCGCAGATTTTCTTCGTATATAGCGCGGCAGAAACAGTGATAGGAAAAAGTGTGAAGGTTCAAAACGATTTAACTTCAACAACCATGCAGGGAATTCGTTCATATTTAAGTATTACTATAGGGCGCGATCTCCCGATCGCACCCAAATGTGATGCGACATCACCTGATACGATCTAAAGTGCCAATAAAAATTCCCTCTTAAGATAGTGTTCAGGTATCTGCCGTTCAGTCGGAATATATAGTTGTACAGGAACATTAAAATCTCTCAAATATTTACAAAGCATTGGTCCAACATCTTCCCAGCCTAATTTCCCTAAACCACACCCCAATGCAGGAATCGCTAAAGATTTTACCCCTTCTCTTTCATAATTTTCTTTTAACCATTGCATACCCCGTTCAATTGCGGCAAAGTCAGCATCTTCTCTCCAATGATTTTTTGTTGGGAAAAGAAGAAACCAGGTCTCCGCATTCCCATTTTTCAAGGATGCTGACTCATCTGCGAGTTGAAAATCAAGCGAAATCCCCCTTTTATAAATATAAGGTTTGCCCATTCTTATCGTTTTTTTTCGGCACAAATCCTGATATAACACATACACATCAGGAAATTGATACTTTGCTCGCGATGCAAGACCCTTGCCCATGATACCCACGATATTGACACTCACTGTAAGAGTATGCATCCTTGAAAAAAACATATCTCCTTTAAATATTGAAAAATTTGGTGTTAATTGCGCGATTAGCGGATTGTTAAAAAACATCCTGGGTTCAGGGATTATCAGAATTTTCTCGGAAATCTGTTTTCTTATCTTTTCGGCGATATTATTATTCGCAACATATATCTCTTTTATGTAACTCGGATCAATTCTTTCTGGCACTAAACATTCTGCCATTATTTTCCTTTTAGAATGATCCTCATCTTTCCAATATTCGCAGCCAAACACTTTTTCTAACTCTTTTATAACTTTCCAGTATTCTTTAGCGAGTATAATTTCAGATGATATACTTGCTGCATTACCACTTGTTACAAATGCCCCTGCTAAATCTTTGACATCTAAATCTACGCCAAGAACTGCGAGATTATCAGCAGACTGTTCACAAACTACCCGATAGAGCATTGGATTTCGTGCCTGAAAGTAAAGATTCGCATATTCCCACAAACTTTTTTTATCAGGTGTCAGCCTGTCTTTTCTGTTTGAGACAATCTGTGTGTCGTAAATATGTGTGTAATCAATATTTTGTTCTACTATCGTTTTATGCGACAGAATGCCACGCCGCAGAATGGACGAAATATTATCAATATGGGTTATATAATATAATTGCTTAATCCTTACTGTCATATCTGGAAATTTATGAAAAACTTAGTTTATCTGCAATATTGTAACTCTGCGCCCTCTGCGCCTCCGCCGTAAAACTCTCACGAATCATACCATCTCGGCTTCACCAGCCCCGTTATCGTCCTCACCTTTGACGGAAAAGGCAGAACGAAACTGCGCAAACTGTCGGCTGCCTGGCGAACCGTTACAAGCAGCCACCATATATACATATTCCTCTTATACGATGAGCGGCTGAAAATCCCCTTCAAAAACCACCCCAGCGATACATACCGCCGGCTGAGTTCAGGCACCAGACGCGCTATCTCCTCGCGCGTGAGATGATCCGAACCCATAACAGGCGTGAGCCAGTCATAATATGAAAAATCATTCACCTCTATCCACCCCTTCTGCTTCGCTTCCCTCCAGAGCGCTGTCCCAGGCACAGGCGTCATCGGGTGGAACCCAGGGTAATCAAGTCGCAGTTCCCTCGCATATCTGACCTGCATCAGCATGGATTCCCGCGTCTCATCCCTGACGCCCACGATGAAAGTGCCCTGCGTGAAAACACCAGGATATTTCTCGCGCAGCATGCGGAAACACTCCCTCGTCGCGTCATCTGTATAGAACGGTTTCCCGATTTTGCGAAGTTCCATATTCTCCGAACGCTCAACGCCTATCGCCACATGGCAAAGTCCCGATCGCACCAACTTCTCAAATATGCCCGTCCTCTCGTCCCGTAGTACGGCGTCAACTCGCATGAATGCAAACCACTGAACCTTCTCCCCGCTCGCAACCATTTTCTCGGCAAACTCATCGTTCCACGCAGCATCCTTGTTCCAGAATTCGTCAACGAAAACCAGGCACCGCTTGCCGTATCTGCCTGCAAGCACCCCGATTTCCTCCATCACGCGGTCAACCGATTTCGTGCGCCAGCGCGGCTTGTAAAAGAGTTCGCCCTCCCTCTGCTGAACATCCGCCATCTGAATCCACCAGGCACAGAACGAACAGTTGCTGACGCAGCCGCGGCTGTGGTGGATGGTTGTGCCCCCCGGCGAAAAAAGAAAGCGCGATGTGCCATATTTGTCCATCGGCATCAGGTCATAAGCAGGCATAGGGAGTGAATCAAGGTCATTAATGAGCGGCCTCGGCGGGGTCTGAACAACCAACCCGTTCTTACGAAATGCGACGCCGCGTATCTCATCACAATTGCCGCCGCCCTCTATCCCTCCGAGAAGTTCCACAAAGGTCTCTTCACCCTCCATCCGCACGATGAAATCAACCGGACTGCTGCCAAGAGTCTCCTCAACGAGATTAGAAAAATGCAGCCCGCCCGCTACCGTCTTCGTCCCCGGCAGAACTTCCTTTATCAGACGCAGCAGCCGCAGCGATTCGTTCGCATAAAGCGCGTGGCTTTCACTGACGCCAACCACATCCGGCTTGGCATCAGACAATTCCTTCGCAAGGCTCTTCCAGCCGATCTTCATCGGTGAGCAGTCAATCACACGCACTTCATATCCCGCCTCACGGGCAGCGGCGGCAAGACACGGCAGCGCCTGCGGCACTAAAAAATTATCATCCGCACTGATGTATGGCCAAAAATGGCGTGGTGGATAAGCAAGCCAGACTTTCATCATTTTTCGTGTCCTTCGTGCTCTTCGTGGGTCTCCATTTCTTATACTAAGATTTATTTTCTCGCAACAGCAAACCACGCACGCGGGAAATCCTTCAAAACCGCATCCCGCCTGCACAACCTTTCAATTCCATATAACACCCTTTCCGCCCCCTTCGTCTTCATCATCCTCCGCGCAACCCGGTCAAAAACTCCATCCACAGTATATTGGCAGCCAACAATCTTAACAACCTTGAAACCGCTCCCCTCAAGCATTTCTCTCAGCATCTTCTTACAATAATATTTAACATACAGATAATTTTCTATCCGCACATCATCGTCCGCTATTGCCGCAGCAATCTCTTCAGCCGAAAGATTGTTGTCTCCGATAAGAGCGCCGGATTTGTTTTCAACCGATATAAACAGCCACCCTCCCCTCTTCAGCACCCTGCGCAGATTCTCCATGATCCTCTCCGGTTCAATTGAATAGCAGATCAACTCCATTGCCAGAGCGCAATCAAAACTTCCCGCCGGAAAAAAATCCATCCGCGCCGCATCGGCAAGATAAAGTTGAAAACGACC
>JBFMBQ010000358.1:0-5181 GCA_040755115.1 bacterium | reverse complement strand
CCCTGTTGAAACATGCCGCATTAGTTCGGGAATTAGAAAATCTTCTTGGCTGCAAGGTGGATGTTATTAGTGAACGCGGGCTTCGGCAGAGAATTAAGGACCGTGTCTTGACAGAGGCTATATCTATATGAGAAGCGACCGCCAACGGCTGCTTGATATTGCGGTGGCACGACACCGGTTGGTTCGGGGTTGAACCCCGAACCAGCATGCTACATGTCGCCGTAAATGAAAGCGACATCGTGATGTCGCACTCCAAATTTCTGCTCTTGTTTCAATATAATAAGAGTGCGAAAGTTCAATAACTGGCAAACACAGAATCCACATAGCAAAAGAAGTAACACACCACATGTGCATCACCACGACGCAGATTTATATAAATCTCATCCTTGAGTAGGGGCGCACGGCGTGCGCCCGCAGGAGTTTGAGGATGTTGTTGTGCCGGAGATTTAATTACTTATAATCATATTAAATTTGAAGTATAATAATAAAATGTAAAATAGAGAATTTAAGGAGAAAACTTATGAGCACATGTTATGTAATACAACCATTTGATAATGATGTTTACGACAAAAGATTTGACGAAACGATTAGTCCTGCAATAAAAAAAGCAGGACTTAACCCATACCGAGTAGATAGAGATCCTTCCTCAACAATTTTGTTTCAAGACATAGAAAACGGTATAAATAATGCATCCGTATGCTTAGCGGATATAACAGAAGACAACCCAAATGTTTGGTTTGAGTTAGGCTTCGCCAAGGCGATGCAGAAAGAGATAGTAATGATATGTTCAAGTGAAAGGGAGCGGAGAGATAAAAAATTCCCATTTGATATACAACATCGTTCTATAATAGTTTATAAAACAGATACACCAAGTGATTTTGAAAAATTGAGTAATGATATTATTAAAAAGATAAAAGCCGCATCAGAAAGAAATAAAGAAACCCTATCAATAAAAAGTATGTCTATTACAAAAGATACAGAAGGACTTACTCCACACGAAATAGCTATGTTGGCAATAATTATGAGTGCCAGTGTAACAAACCCAGCAGGTATATCCGGTTACAATTTAGACAATATGATGGAAAAGGCAGGTTATTCATCATTAGCAACAGCCTTGAGTATAAGATCACTTAGTAAAAAGGGGTTTATCGAAGATGGCCAAGACACAGATGATTATGGAAATTTATATAAAACCTACATAATGACTACTGAAGGAGAAGATTGGGTTGTAGATAACCAGGATAAATTTCGTATCAAATTAGAAACTGCCGATTTAGATGAGGAACTCGGTCTGGAGGACGAGGATCCATTTAAGGAGGATCTTTGATTTTAATAGATATGTTACATATTTTAGATTTTGTCTAACATTTATTTACAAATCGCGAAACGAAAAAGCCTTGCATTACAAGGCTATTTTTGCGATTGCTCGGGCTGGGTTTGAACCAGCGACCTTCGGGTTATGAAAGTGGCAACTATAATGCAGATTCAATTTCTTCAAGGGCATGCTCAAGTTCCGATGAAGAGGCGTCAGGTTTATCACTTTTGGGATAAATGATACAAAGGATGATAGAATCAAAATCCTCCCGCCATGCATAGATCAAGCGGAAACCGCCGCGCTTCCCTTTGCCCGATGATGGATCAGCGAGCCTGACCTTCCTCAAAATGCCGCGAGTGCCGGGAATAAGTTTACCCTGTTCGGGATTCTCCGCCAATTTAAGTGAAAACTCCAGGACGAAATCCTCAATCCCGCGACGCCTCTTTGCAACATGTTTCAAATTATGTGCGAATGATTTTGTTGATCTAACGGTGTATCTCTTTTTTAAGTTCATTTAGGGAAATGGTTTCTCCCCTGTCAATTTCTTTCAGCGCGCGCCTTGCAAGACGGGCAAAGGCGGGGGATTTAGCAAGTTCCTGCGTCTCCTGTTCCTCCCGTCTTTTCTCTTTGATAAAAAGGGCAAAATCAAAGACCTGCGCGGCAATTTCCTCGGGCAAATCCTTGATGATTCTTGCTAACTTCTCTTTCACGGTCATGTGGATTTCACCTCTGCCTGAATTATAAGCGTGAATGGTAACAATGGCAAATATTGACAGCAATTTTCGTGAATGCGTGCTCTAAAAAAATGCAGCCTTTAGGCTGCCGCGATTTTCCGTTCCAAATCCAGCCAATCTTCTCACAATCAAAAAATGGGAACAATATAATAGATATAATCGCTCAATTCAGGTCAAAATCAATTCTTTTTCGTTATTACTATGCCTGGTTAAGATAAGAATGCAGTATAATTGTAGGGATTATATGATAGAGATCAGCGACCTGAAGAAAATATTTCACGAATCCTCACTGATACCTCTCCGCAGAGGCAGGCGGATTGTCGCACTTGACGGTGTGAACTTGCGCGTGAACTCAGGCGAGGTAGTGGCGCTCGTTGGGCGCAACGGCGCAGGCAAAACAACGCTGCTCAAGATACTTACCACACTCGTGCTGCCGACTTCCGGAAAAGCGCGGATTGACGGCACAGATGTCGTCAGCGAACCCGACCGAGTCAGGGCACTTGCAGGATTTGCAACGGGGGACGAACGCTCCTTCTACTGGCGGCTCACCGGGCGACAGAACCTTGAACTCTTCGCCGCACTCTATAATCTGCCGACACGATTGATACGCAGCCGCGTGGAAGAACTCTCACATACACTCGGTTTCTCATCTTACGCAGACCAGACTTTCAAATCTTACTCTACCGGCATGCGCCAACGACTCGCACTCGCCCGCTCACTCATCCATAACCCCCTTGTCCTGCTCCTTGACGAACCCACTCACGGATTAGACCCGGTGATGAAATCACAACTGCTGAACTTTATCAGAGACGAACTCGTCCGCAGCGCGGGTAAGACAATCCTCTTCGCAACGCACCAACTTTCAGACGCAACAGAGATCGCCGACCGCATCGCTGTCATTGACCGCGGCAGAATCATCGCCGAATTGCCGTCACAAGAGGCGGACGACGCAAAAAAAATCCTGCTGGAAACAGAGAGCAATGCACTATTATAAAAAACCAACAGAGACAAAGAGGCACAGAGAAATGCACGAAAGAATCATAAGAAAAGTATTTGCAGCAGCAACATTTATTTTACTTCTGATCGGCTTCAATTACGCCGCGCACTGCCAGAGTCTTGAACAGGCACGCTGGAGATTTGATGAATTTTATAAATACGACAAAGACCAACCGTTCAATCTGAAGGAGATTCTGCTGCGTGAAACAGACAAATACAAACTCTACCGCTGGGCTTTTGACAGCGTGCACAGCAAACGGGTAACTGCGCTCTTTCTCGCACCCAAAGGCATAAAGGACCGTGCGCCCGTCATTCTCATTCTGCATGGCTATATGGGAAGAAAAGAAGATGTAATATCATCACTTGACATCGTATCGTCCGCCGGCTACGCCTGCCTCGCACTTGATGCGGAATATCACGGCGAGCGCAGTGTCACGGGCAAGGACCTGTATTCAAAATTAGGTTATTCTTCGCGCGACGGCATAATACAGACTGTTCTTGATTTCCGCCGCGCCGTGGACATACTTGAGATGCGCCCGGAGATTGATCCCGCGCGCATCGGTTACATCGGCGCTTCTATGGGAGGCGTGTTCGGCGGCGTGATTGCCGCGGTGGATCAGCGCATACGGGCAGCCACACTCGTCGTCGGCGGCGCGGACTGGGCATACCTTGCCAGGGCAAGCGTGGTCTCCGACGCACTCGGTCTGCTGAGAGGTGAAAACCGCATTATCCCTAAAGATTTCGGCGTCGTAATCGCTCCAGCCGACCCCATCAACTGGGCGCATAACATCTCGCCGCGACCGGTGTTGATGCTCAATGCGAAATACGACATTCTCGTCAATCCGCTGTCAAATAAAAAACTCTTCGCGCGACTGAACGAACCGAAAATGATTGTATGGTTTGCGGAAGGACACGACCTGTCTTTTGAGCCTGTGATCAAAATAACGCTTGAATTTTTCAACGATTACCTCAAAGGCGATAAAGACCCAGCCTCGCTCGGCGCAATAGTTGAAGGCTACAGAACGAAACCGATGCGGATGAAACTGAAAACGCCGCTGCCTGAACCTGTAACTGATATGCCGCTCGCAGATTTTTTCAACTACGATTCCTTTCTGCCGCTGAACGCAAAATTTGAAAAGGCAGAGGACAGCAGATGGCAGAATCATTACCGCGCAGAATGGCAGAGCACGCACGATAAAACCGTCAGGGGCGACCTGTATCTACCCGCACCGCCTGAAAAAGGTCCTATCCCGACGGTGATTTATCTGCGAGCGTTAAACTCGGACGGCACAGAAGTGACAGATTTCCTGGATACCGCTGTCCGTCAGGGTTACGCCGTGCTCGTTATGGATTTGCCCTGCGGCGAACGGACGAATCCCGGCTGCCGCTTCTTCTCGCCGCTCGTTTACGCAACACGCAACAACATACTGCAAAGCATATTTGATGTGCGCCGCGCAATAGACTTCCTCGCCGCACGCACCGATGCCGTCGCTGCCTCCACCGGCTTCATCCTCGCAACAAGCGGAAAGATCAACTCAGAGACAGCAGCGATTGCGGCAGCCGTTGACGAAAGGATACAGACCTTGCTCCTGTTGCCGGGTAAACATGATGACGAGTTCTTGAATGAAGTAAACAATATAAAGACCACCGGGAAATACGAAGAATTGCAGGCTGCGCTTGACTGGACAAGTTTGTCAATTTATGCGCCTGCGCTCAAAGGGAAGCGAATTTTTGCTGTGGGATCGGCTTCCGAATACCTTGAAACCGCAGGAAATCAGATAAATATAACACAGTCCGATTCACTGGATTCGGTGTTAAACACACCTTGACAGGGCATAGCCAGAAAAAAAATTGAACCACTGATGAACACAGATAAACACGGATAAGATGAGCACAGATAGTGATGGATATTTGCGCCGCAGGCGCAAATGCGTAATCTGTGTTCATCCGTGTTAATCAGTGGTTCCATAAATCTTGCCGTCTTGTGCAAAACTGAAGTAATAAGACATTAAAGTATGCTCGGAGGGTTTTTATATGATAGATCGTATTCGCGCCACAGCGCCTGTAAGGATTGACCTCGCCGGCGGCACGCTTGACATCTACCCGATTTACATCTTTGAGGGAGGCGCAATAACA
>JBFMBQ010000357.1:0-4515 GCA_040755115.1 bacterium | reverse complement strand
GGATAGTAATGAATCGCCTCGTGTTATAAATTTTTTTCCCTTCAGATCATCAACGATTCTAACAACGCGGTGAGCGCATATTTTTTCTTCCCTGTTGTATAAAAGAATATCGCATGGGAGTGTGTTTTCGGGGATGAATTTACTTATTGTCAATTTACTTCCGTGCGGAATGAGCGGCATCATGCTGTTTCCGCAGGCGGTGAAGGTGAAGTGCTCGTCTCGTGAGAGCATTTCTTTCATCAGTTCGGTTCCGAGATGATTGTTATTTTGTGATCGCAGCAGTTTCTGCATAAGTTCAAAGTGTTATACCAAGTTGCGGTCAGATATTAAAGTAATGAGCACCCCCAAACAAGTTTGGGGGTGGCACAGGCGAGTTTGGGGGCGGCACAATATAAATTCAAGGTGTTAAGGTCGTTCAAGATGTTTTTAGTTCCTTAAGGAGTTTAGCGGTAGTGCAAGCCCATTCGTAGGGTTTGTCCCATTGACCGGTTTCCACATTGGCGATGCCCGGGCATCTTGCACACCATTGCAAAGCATTGCATTCCTGGCAGGGTAGTATTTGTGAGTTTGAAATATTGCGCAGAGACAGGAATACAGGGGAGGTCTCCCAGATTGTTTTCAGGTTTTGCTCGTTGACATTTCCTGCTGGGATGCGCCACTGGATGCAGGGGATGACATCGCCTTCTGGTGTGATTGCCAATTCAGTCGTTCCTACATGGCACCAATTATCGGGATTGGGGGCAGGATTCAGATGGGGAAAAATGCGGGTATCGCCGAGAATTTTTCGCAATTGAGTATGGTTGATTCGGAAGTCAAGCGGCTCGGCATTGCCGTTATCGCGGGTGGTGATAGTGGGGTCAATGCGGCAGGGGAGTGAGAGTTGTTCGGCGAGTTTGAAAAGTTCTTCATAATGGTCAAAGTTCTGTTTCATGAGGACGCATTTCAGCGATGTGTTGATTTTTCTTTCCTTCAGGAGTTCAACGGCGCATAGCACTGCATTAAATGAGCCGTTGATGCCTGTTATTTTATCGTTTGTTTCGGGGTCGTGGCTATAAATGCTGATGTCAACTTCCATCGGGCAGAGTTCGGACAGCATATCTGCGGCATTTTCATCAATGAGAGTGGCGTTGGTGAATATGCGTATAGCGTAGTTAAGTGAGCGTGCGTGGTTTGCGATGTCAAAGAAATCGCTATGCGTCATTGGCTCGCCGCCGGTGAGGGTGAGGAACAGCGTTCCCATTTGTTGTGCTTCGTCAAGTATGGATTTGATTTTTTCGGTCGGGAGTTTTGAATCCTTTTTTGAAACGCAGCAGTGGATGCAGTTGAGATTGCAGTGATGTGTGAGTTCAATAAAGAGGTTGAGCGGGACACAGTTGCGGTGCGATTTCAGGATCAGTTCGCCAAGTTTTGAGATTTTTTCAGTGGTCATTTTCGTGGAGAACGATTAATTTTTTTTGCAGCATATCGTGTATGAATTCAGAGACATCTTTTTCCACACTGGACAGGTCGCCTGTGTAATTTTCATTAAGAAAGCGGACAATCTGTTCAACGGTTTTTTCGGATTCAATGAAATTCCAGATTGTGCTGGCGGTGGGATTCAGGCGATGGAATGTGGTAGTCTGAGGCTCAACCAGATAAACTATATTTTCAACTTCTCTCCATCCTGCCCGTGGTGAGCGCGACACCCTTGTCTGCGAGTTTATCAATAAGGTCTCCTAAAGGATGATCCAATAAAAATTTTAGGGAGTAGCAGGGTATTTTGTCAACGAGGCAGGCGACATTTTCAAGGGCGTGTTCGGGCGACTTTTCTATTTTCGGGTGCATAATTACCTGCGGTAGAATGAGTTTTACGGCATCTGGCGCTGGTATTTTATGCACAGATAGAATTGAACTTTTCACTGGATAGAAGAGCGCTGCAAGATGTGCGGGCGGGATATTTGTGCCTGACTTCCATTTTCCGTGAAATGGGGTGGCGTAAGCAATATATCGTTCGGCTGAATCCTTACGAATGGCGACTATTTCATCGCTCAGGACGGGGTCTGAAAGACACAATTTTGTGATAGTTGTTTTTCCTGACTCGGACGGACCGAAGAAGACCCAGGCGAGGTTTCTTCTGATCACTCCGGAAGCGTGCAACAACAATCCGCCTTTTTCAAGTATAAGCGCACCGAGGATCATTCGGAGCAAGCCGTCAAAGACGACGGCATCGGCGGGCAGGTGAATTTCTGCCGTGCATTTTTTCAGTGAGATAATCCCTGTCATTGCGCCTTCAAGGCGGTAAGAATTTTCGCTGTGTTTTTTTAATGTGAGGGGCGTAGTTATTCCTTTCATGTTCGGTTCAGGAAAGACGAGAAATTCAAATTCTGGTTTTTCTGATGAAAGGAAGTGGGAGTAGTGTTTATAGATTTTTCTGAAGAATTTCAGACCGGGGCATTGGATATTGATAGTAATATCGGCAATGGAGAGAGTAAAATTGGGCGGAATGCCGTTTTCTTTTGTTATTAAAGGTTTTTTGTTTTTGCGGTTATTCATAAAAAATTTTGAAGTTTCAGACTTTTGGTTCGGGCATCACCTTTATTTCCCTGTTCATCATAAATAATATAATGTATAAATTTAATAAAATGTGGTATAATAATATAAAACATTCAATTTGAGGGGTGAATATCGTATGGCTTCAACGGGGAACAGCGATGAAAAAAAGATTTATGAGAAACCTGTGGTGGAATCAGAGAGTCTGTTTGATCAGCGGGTTTTGATATGTGGGAAATGTCGCGGTGCAGGTAATGTAACCAAGCAGGCGGGATGCTCATCGTTCCCGAGGAATTCGTAAATTTTTACGCTGAATACGCTGAATTAGAGTGGATTACGCTGATTTGTTTTTTTGACGCTGAATACGCTGATTATTATGGATTATACACACAAAGGGGGAAAAGGTAGAAAAGGGCGAGAGGGGAAATGGGTAAGTGTCGAAATGGCACTAAAGCACGAAAAAGAGGGTAGGGTTTTTCAAAGATGTAGTATGAATAATACAAGATGAAATTCAAATTTTACAATTCAACGCACCGAGTTTTCGGCGCGATACGGAGATCGCGCCCTACAGTTTTATTAACGTTCGCATTGCTGGTGTTGTTATCTAATAGTGCGGGTGCTGCTGTTTCGCAGACGATGCGACCAGGATACATAGATTACGATACCCAAATGGGAGTGGTGGCATCATCCAATGATTTTCGTGCGACGCATAGGATGCCTGGCAATATATCAAACTACAACGAGGGCGATTATACCGAATACAACAACTTCGGTTTCACGGAGGGAGTGAATCCTACATCGGTGGTTATTGAAGTTGAGTGGCGATGGGTTGGTGTTGCGCCAACTGGTGTGAAATTTGAGGTGTGGGAGCAGGAAACCTCCACCTGGCACGATGAGACCGGCATAACGATAACGAGCACTGACGCACTTCAGACCCGCAACATAACTTCATACATTGACAAGGCGAACGATGTCAACAATATAAAAATCCGTCTTTTAGGTTACAGGAACGATTCCACCTCCAGTGATATTGAAGTGGATTTATTGCGCGTGAATGTGAATTCAGGCGCAACAATCAGGACACCCGGCGGCGGCACAACAAGTGTGTTCGGGATTGAGTATTCAGATGATATTCGGATACCATTCGCCGGATACCCGCCCACAGGCGCAATTGATGAAAGCAGGTATCAGGAATACAGTAATATTGGATTCAATATGCCCGCTGGTTCTGTTATTGGCAGTGTTCTGATCACTTATGAATGGCGATGGGCGCGATTAACTCAAGGTTCGTCGTTGAAGGGTCCGAAACTTGAAATCTGGGAGGCAGATAATCCCGGCTGGAACATTAATAACATATCTTTAACTGCGCCGGCTGTGAATACAGACAGCAGCGAGACAAAAGAAGTTGCAGGCATAATAGATACGCCGAACGACATAAACAATTTAAAATTCCGCTTCCTTGCCTACCAATCGGCGACTAAGGAGATAGGCTATGCGCCTGATTATATTTCCATCAAAGCGAAGCGCAAGATAATCGCATCCGATGTTCCTGTGTATGGACCTTCAGCCTACACGCTTTATGCCGGCGAGACTGACAAACTCGCGCTGGATTTCAAGGTTCCAGACAATGATACCGCCACAGATACACTGAACGCAATCTATATAAAAAATGCCGGCACAGCAACAAACTCCGTAGATATCGCAACTGTCAAGTTATACGCCGATGCAGGTTCCACAGGTTATCAAGGACCTCCCACCGACACCCTGATCGGCAGTTTTACATGGAACGGCGCATCTCAACGATGGGAACTATCTTCACTTACAACGACAATCCCGCCGGGTGGTTTACGCCTTTTCGCCACGGTAAACATTGCCTCCAATCCCACCGATGCCAGAACGATTCAGATACAAATCCCTGTTAACGGCATCACGGTCGCTTCCAAATTAGGTGGACCTACCGATGCAGCAATCACAAAATCCTATTCG
>JBFMBQ010000356.1:0-6263 GCA_040755115.1 bacterium | reverse complement strand
TAAGTTAAAAAGATCAAAGTGTCAAGGAAGGAACGCGATGGCAATTTATGCTTGACAAAGAATATGAGTCATGTTAATTTTATTTGGCTTGTGATGGATTTCACGAACGAGGGGGAATAGGTGTCAAGCGACTATATTCCTGTTTTAATTTACATTGTTTTAGCGGTTGGTTTGGCTGTGGCGTTGCTTGTCGTTACACATCTTCTCGGTCCGAAAAAGCCCGACCCTGAGAAACTGGATGTATATGAGTGCGGCGTGCCGCCAATCGGCGGCGCGCATCTGCGGTTTAGTGTGAAGTTTTATCTTATCGCGATGCTGTTCGTTCTTTTTGATATTGAAGCGATTTTTCTTTACCCATGGGCGATAGTATTCAAAACGCTTCTGAAAAGCGGCAACTTCATTTTTTTTGAAATGGTGGTCTTCATTGGGATACTTCTTGCAGGGTTATTTTATGCGTGGAAGCGAGGGGCACTGGACTGGGAGTGAAATAATAATTTTAAATTAGTGCCCTGCGGGCGATTAAAATGAACCACGGATGAACACGGATATACACAGGTGTAAGGGCAAGGCATGCCTTGCCCCTACATGAGGGGTGAAAGGGTGAAAAAGGGTAAAAGGAAAACGAGATTTGTTCATAAAAATGATAAAAATCAGCGACAGATAAATGACTATAGTAACCGAAAAAATCAACTTGACACCTGAGTTAAAGAAGGAAGCCGAGAAGTTGATGCTGCGGTATCCGGACAAGACTGCTGCACTTATTCCTGTTCTTCACCTTGTGCAGGGGAAATTCGGCTTCGTATCAGTGGAGTTAGAGGAACAAGTGGCGGAACTTATGGGATTATCAAGGACGCGCGTTCACGGCGTTCTTACATTTTATACGATGTTCAACAGGAAACCCGTGGGGAAGTATCTCGTTCAGGTGTGCACAAACATCTCGTGCACGCTCAACGGGGCGGAAGAGACCCTGAAAAAAGTAAAACAGAAACTTGGTATTGGCGTCGGGGAAACGACAACAGATAATAAATTCACGCTGATGACGGTGGAATGTCTTGGTTCGTGCGGCACTGCACCGGTTATGCAGATAAACGATGATTACTATGAGAACCTGACCGAGCAGAAAATTGATGAGATTTTTGACAAATTAAATTAACCCACGAAGGGCACGAAGATAAAAAACGAAAAATGGCAGAAATAAAAATCCTGACAAAAAACATTGATGTTCCCGACCAGGATCGGATTGATGTTTACATGTGCGGCGGCGGGTATGAGGCGGCGCGCAAAGTTCTCAACGAATATATGCCTGAAGCGGTGATAGAAGAGGTGAAAAAGTCGGGTCTGCGCGGGCGCGGCGGCGCTGGTTTCCCGGCAGGGATGAAGTGGAGTTTCGTGCCGAAGGAGTCCAAACTGCCGAAATATCTCTGCTGCAACGCCGACGAGGGAGAACCCGGCACTTTCAAGGACCGCCTCCTTATGGAGAAAGACCCGCACCTGCTGGTTGAAGGGATAATCATCACCTGCTTTGCCATCGGCATACATACTGCTTTCATTTATATACGAGGCGAGTATGTTAAGGAGGCGGAAATTCTTCAGCGTGCAGTTGACGAGGCATATCAAAAAGGCTTTCTCGGGAATGTGATATTCGGGAAGAATTTTAATCTTGATGTGATAGTGCACCGTGGCGCCGGCGCATACATCTGCGGCGAGGAGACAGGGCTGATTGAATCGCTTGAGGGCAAGCGCGGTGAACCGCGCCTGAAGCCGCCTTTTCCTGCGATTGTGGGTGCATTCCAGGGTCCGACGGTGGTGAACAATGTGGAAACCCTGTGTAATATCCCGCACATAATGGAAAAGGGCGGCGAGTGGTACGGTGCAATCGGTCCTGAGCGGAATACTGGCACACGGCTTTTTGCGGTGAGCGGGCATGTGAACCGACCAGGAATATTTGAACTTACGCTTGATGTTACGGCGAGAGAACTTATTTATGACTATGCAGGTGGCATTTCGGGTGGAAGGAAACTGAAGGCGGTGGTGCCCGGCGGCTCATCGTCGCCCTGCCTGCGCGCTGATGAAATTGATGTGCAGATGTCGTTTGATGCGCTGATGAAGGTGGGTTCAATGGCAGGGTCGGGCGCGGTCATTGTGATGGATGAGACGGTGTGCATTCCAAAGATAGCGCTGCGGAGCCTGGAGTTTTATGCGCATGAGAGTTGCGGGCAGTGCACGCCGTGCCGCGAGGGTGTGCCATGGATGATGAAAATAGCGAGGCGGATCGTCAACGGCGAAGGCGAAAAGGGTGATGTTGACCTTATGCTTGAGATATGTGAGAACATACTCGGGCGGACATTGTGTCCGCTCGGCGATGCCGCTGCAATGCCGACGAAGGGGTATCTGACTAAATTCAGGGAGGAGTTTGAGGAACATATTAGAATGAAGAAGTGCAAGGTGCAAAGTGCATAGTGCAGAGATCGGGATTCGTAGACCGTAGTTCGGTGTTCGGGAAAATATTCTTAAAAGCCGAACTACGAGTCCCGAACTACGAGATACGAAAATAAGATAATGCCGATAGCAGAAATAATAATCACACTAATAAAAATAGTTTTCATTCTTCTCGTCATTCTGACGGGGGTGGCGTATTATTCCTTTGCAGAGCGTAAGATTGGCGGGTGGATACAGGACAGGGTTGGACCGAACCGCGCAGGACCGTGGGGCATTCTACAACCGCTCGCTGACGGCGTGAAGTTCTTCTTCAAGGAAGAAGTAATCCCGCACCATGTTGACAGACCGCTGTACATTCTCGCACCTGCGCTCGCAATGATACCGGCGTTGATCACCTTCGCAGTGGTGCCATTCGGCAGCCGCATAACGCTTTTCGGGCATGCGATTCCGATGCAGATCGCCGATGTGAACATCGGACTTCTGTATATTTTCGCCATAGCGTCATTGGGTGTTTACGGCATTGTGCTTGCGGGATGGGCTTCAAATAACAAATATTCCCTGCTTGGTGCGCTGCGTTCATCGGCGCAGATGATAAGTTACGAACTTTCGCTGGGGCTTTCCATCGTCGGTATTCTAATGGTGTATGAGACATTGCGGCTGAACCAGATAGTTGTGCACCAAGGAGGGATGCTTGAGTGGTTTCCGTATCTGCCGCGGTGGGGGATTTTTGTTCAGCCGCTGGGGTTTCTGATCTTCATCATTGCGGCGTTCGCCGAAACCAACCGCATACCGTTTGACCTGCCGGAGGGCGAGGCAGAAATTGTGGCTGGCTACCACACCGAATACGGGAGTATGAAGTTTGCTTTCTTTTTTATGGCTGAATATGCGAATATGATAACCTCGTCGGCGGTGATAGCGACATTGTTTTTCGGCGGCTGGCAGGTGCCGTATCTTAATTTGGCGGGCTTCAGTCCATTTGCGGTTGCTGTCATTCACCTGACGGCGTTCGCCGCGAAAACGCTTTTCTTTGCCTTTCTTTTTATCTGGGTGCGCTGGTCGCTTCCGCGCTTCCGGTATGATCAATTAATGGGTCTGGGCTGGAAGGTGATGCTGCCGCTTGCGCTGGTAAATATTTTGGTTACAGGACTGATTTATGTGGTGAAATATTAAGGTAACAAAAACCGCTCGCGGGCAAAAAAATGCTTGAAAAAATATTATTTTACACTTTCGGATGTGGGGCTGTGTTGACGGCGCTGGGGATGATAACGCGCCGCAATGCGGTTTACAGCGCTGTTTATCTGGTTGGGTGCTTCTGCTGTGTGGCGGGATTGTATGTGCTGCTGAATGCGCAGTTTCTTGCTGCGGTGCAGGTGATCGTTTATGCGGGCGCAATAATGGTGCTGTTCATCTTTGTAATTATGCTGTTGCGTTCTGATTCGCCTGCGGAAGGCACCGAGACAATAAGTTTTCAGCGCATTTTCGGGTTTGTTTTCAGCCTGATATTGCTTTTTCAGATCGGGTTCATAATGAAGGCGGTTGTTCTGACCGCGCCCGCAGCGGAATACACAACGGAAAAGATTGCATCCATTGGAAATACTGAACTCGTTGGGCAACTGCTGTTCACAAAATACCTGTATCCGTTTGAAGTGGTCTCAATACTGTTGCTTGCGGCGATAATCGGTGCAGTGGTGCTGGCGAAGAAGAAGATATAGTTGACAGGATTTACGGGATTAACAAGATGAATATGTTGTCATCGTATCTATATTTAAGCGCAATCCTTTTTCTGATCGGCGTGATGGGGGTTCTGACGCGGCGCAATGCGCTGATAATTTTTATGTCCATTGAGTTGATGTTAAACGCCGTGAATCTCGCATTTGTTGCATTCGCGCGGTTTTTACACTCAATGGATGGGCAGATATTTGTATTTTTTGTAATGACAGTTGCGGCGGCAGAGGTGGCGGTTGGGCTTGCAATAATCATCAGTGTTTATCGGCGCAGGGAGACAGTGAATGTTGACGAGATAAATTTAATGAAATGGTAAGATTTCACGCAAAGGCGCAAAGAGCGCAAAGGGTTTTTATAAAATTATGATAGATTACGCCTGGCTGATACCATTATTTCCGCTTATCGGGACAGTTATCAACGGGCTGTTCGGGAAGCGAATGCCGCGCAAGGCGATTGGACCGATAGCCTGTGGTGTTGTCGGTTTGTCGTTTATCCTTTCTGCACTTGTTTTTCTGGAACTTCTGCGGATGCCTGTGAGTGAACGGCATGTGGTGTTGGATGTTTTCACATGGATTGAATCAGGCGCGCTTGTCGTGAATTTTGCAGTGCTGATTGACCCGCTTTCGGCAGTGATGACATTAGTGGTATCGGGTGTGGGCTTCCTCATTCATGTTTATTCCATTGGCTATATGGGGCACGACGAGGGCTACTCGCGCTATTTTTCATATCTGAATCTTTTTATGTCTTCAATGCTGATTCTGGTAACGGCGAGCAGTTTTCTGCTGCTGTTTGTAGGATGGGAACTGGTGGGGCTGTGTTCGTATCTGCTGATCGGTTTCTGGTATGAGAAAAAAACGGCGGCGGATGCAGGCAAGAAGGCGTTCGTAGTGAACCGCGTGGGAGATTTCGGGTTTTTGCTCGGGATGCTTGCCCTGTTCGGTGTGTTCGGCACGCTGGATTTCACGGATATATTCAGCAAGATACAGCACAACGGACTTGTGATGCCGTGGTTTGCGACGCACCAGATGCCGGTTAAAGAGGTGCTTGATATTATAACGCCGTTATTCGGATTGCCGCTCATTACAGTGATTGCGCTTGCGCTGTTTTTAGGCGCGACCGGGAAATCGGCGCAGATACCGCTTTATGTGTGGCTGCCTGATGCGATGGAAGGTCCGACGCCGGTGAGCGCACTGATTCACGCGGCGACGATGGTAACGGCGGGTGTTTATATGGTAACACGCTGCAATGTCCTTTTCTCACTTTCACCTGATGCAATGCTTGTCGTTGCGTTCATCGGTGCGGTTACGGCGATCTTTGCCGCATCTATCGGACTGGTGCAGAATGACATCAAGCGCGTGTTAGCCTACTCAACGATCAGCCAGTTGGGTTATATGTTTCTGGCGTGCGGGGTCGGCGCTTATGCCGCAGGGATTTTTCATCTTGCAACACATGCCTTTTTCAAAGCATTGCTGTTCCTGTGTGCCGGCAGCGTGATGCACGGTTTAAGCGGCGAACTTGACATGAAAAAGATGGGCGGGCTGGCGCGCATAATGAGGGTAACTGCCGCAACGATGTGGATCGGCGCGCTTGCCATCGCCGGCGTCCCGGGATTGAGCGGTTTCTTCAGCAAGGACGAGATACTGTGGAAGGCATATTCCACAGGCATCGGCGGCGCAAGCACGGGCAAAATTCTCTGGGCAATCGGGCTGGTGGCTGCGCTAATGACTGCTTTCTATATGTTCAGATTGATATTTCTTACTTTCCACGGACGCGCACGATATGATCACGGTGTTCATCCGCACGAATCGCCCTCAGTGATGACAGTGCCGCTCGTAATACTTGCGTTTTTCTCGGTCATTGCTGGCTACATCGGCGTGCCGAAACTGCTGCACTGGATACCGTTTTCAAGCGAATGGTTCTATGAGTTTCTTGAACCTGTTATCGGCGGCGCACACGGGGCGGCGACTAATATGGCACACGCAGAGGGTGCTGCGCATGCGGCGGAGGCGACGGTGATGTTCTATTCCATTATTGCTGCTTCTGCGGGTATCATCATCGCCTATTTTATTTACAGTGCATGCCCGAATCTCCATGACGAA
>JBFMBQ010000355.1:0-4613 GCA_040755115.1 bacterium | reverse complement strand
AGTGCGGAATTCAAATCGCAAACCACAGATTACAGCATTTGAGAACGCATTGAAGCATGTCTGTCAAAAACTGGCTATAGAACTGGTCAGGGACGGCGAAGGCGCAACAAAACTGATAGAGGTGATCGCAGAGGGAACGCAGACGGACAGAGATGCAAAACTGGCAGCGCGCGCAATCGCCGTCTCACCGCTCGTAAAGACAGCGATGTTCGGCGAAGACCCGAACTGGGGGCGGATACTGTCGGCAGCAGGCGCATCAGGCGCGGATTTCAACCCCGAAAAGGCAGCCGTTATTCTGAACGGCAGACCTGTTTACAAAAATGGAAAAGTATGCAACCCGCACGCCAAATTGCTGAAAGGCAATACCATCCTCATTCATACCATCCTGGGCGCAGGTAACGGCTTCGCACGAGTATGGACATGCGATTTTTCTTATGAATATATTAAGATAAACGCAGAATATACTACATAATATTACCGCAGAGAGCGCGGAGGACATGGAGAAAAAAATGAAACTGAAAGATGCCGAAGAACTGGACAAAAAGTATATCTTCCCGACTTATCGGCGCACGCCGCTGCTGATCACCCGCGGCAAGGGAAACTATCTCTTTGACGAAAAAGGCAATAAATACCTTGACCTTGTCTCAGGACTCGCCGTGAATGCGCTCGGGCACTGCGAGCGCAGCACCGTCGCCGCAATCAGCAAACAGGCGGCACGCTTGATGCATGTGTCAAACCTTTATTACACCGAGCCGATGCTGCATCTTGCGGAAAAATTGACAAAACTTTCTGGAATGGAAAAAGTCTTCTTTGCCAACAGCGGCGCTGAAGCGAACGAGGCGGCAATCAAACTCGTCCGCAAATACAGCCGCGAAAAATTCGGCGCCGACCGCTACGAGATTATTTGTTTTAAAAACGGTTTTCACGGCAGGACACTCACGACGCTCACCGCCACAGGACAGCAGGTTTACCGCAAAGGCTTTGAGCCGCTGACGAAAGGCTTTCGCCACGCTGTATACAACGACCTGAAATCCGTTGAGAAAGTCCTGACAAAAAAGACCTGCGCGATAATGGTTGAACCTGTTCAGGGCGAGGCTGGGATTTATGTGGCGGATACAGATTTCATAAAGGGACTTGATGCGCTGCGCCGTGAGCGCGGGCTTCAACTCATTTTTGATGAAGTGCAGTGCGGGCTGGGCAGGACAGGCAGATGGTTTGCTTTTCAGCACTACGGTGTGAAGCCCGATGTCCTCACGCTCGCCAAGAGCCTCGGCGGCGGGCTGCCGCTCGGTGCGATGTCAGCGCGCGGCGCGGTAACATCAGCCTTCGTTCCGGGCTCACACGCCTCCACTTTCGGCGCAAATCCGGTAATCTGCGCTGCCGCTTTGGAATTCCTCTCCGTAATGGAAAAGAAAAAACTCGTTCAGAAAGCAGGCGAACTCGGAAAGTATGCGGCGAAGAAACTTAATTCGCTTAAAAAACAGAATGCGGACATAAAAGATGTGCGCGCACTCGGTCTGATGATCGCCGTTGACATACAGCAAAACGCGAAAGAAGCGGCGAACTTCTTCCGCGAAAACGGTATCCTCGTTAATCCCATCCGCGAACACACCATCCGCATACTGCCGCCGCTGACGATAACAAAAGTGGAACTTGATCGTTTCGTAATACTTCTTGATACTTTTCTCTCTTTATAAATCCGTGTGAATCCGTGTCAAAATAAAACTATAAGTAACATTTTACCGGATAAAACGCTGTAGGGCGCGATATCCGTATCGCGCCGTGTTCTATCGGTTTAAATCACCATGTAGATGTACAGATGAATTTGGAGTGCGGAGATTTATCTCCGCTTTGCTTTTGACGGCGATTAATCGCCGTCTTTGAAAGCGACAATGAATTGTCGCACTCCAAATTATTAAAACTTAATGTACGAATGCGTTTTGGTGAGTTAACTCAATAGCCATAAAAACTAAAGATTCGCGCAAAGAACGCAAAGAAATTCATGGAAATTCGTAGAAAAAATCTGTGTCTATCCGTGTTCATCAGTGGTTCCATGCCTTTTTCAACATCCTGTCAAAGTGTTACTAATCTTCACACCACCGTCCACCCATCGGCGGATGCCGCCCGTTTTGCGCTTCGCAGGCGGCGCAGAAGTTCAAGGCGTTTCTCAAGCGGGTCGGAGCGCTGCGGCTTGACATCAGCAAACGGCACGGATTGATTCATCTGGAGCGCGATTGCAAGCGCAATGATGCGGTCGTCGCGGCAGCCCGACATCGCTTCCATCCTGCCGTCCTGATCGTAAACGAAGGTGAGACACTCGCCGATTGTATCAGGGTCGTTCAGCCGCAATATCTCATCCCGTATCGCCTTCAACAGTGCATCAAGCATAAGCGGGCGCGTGCGGCTCGTCGTGAGCCAGCCGAGTTTCTTCGTAACCTTTCTGCTTCTCTCGCCAAAAATCTCCCTGCAATAAAGATAGGGATAGCGTTTCTTCAATTCATTGAGTGTCGTCAGTCCGTGATTGTTCGCTTCCACGCCGATGAAGGCGGAGTTATAGAGTTCGGCGATGCACCGCGCCACACCGGCGAGGGCATCGGGGTCTGTCTTGCCCGTCCAGCAGGCGACCTGTTCAAGGTCTTCGCGGCACAGCACCTGCACCGATGAATTGTCGGTATCGCGTGTCCCGGATACAACCTCAATGCCTTCAGAGACATCAACGCCGAGAACATAGTGTTTACGCTCCTGCGGCTGTTCCCAGATTTTGAGACGACCATTCGGGACGGCAACGAGGTCGCCTTCGGCGGTGATCTCGCCCGTGAAGAACGCCGGCTTTGCGACGGCATACCGTCGGTTGAGCGTGTTGACCGGGAAGACATGCCGCCCCGCCGTAATGAACGCCTCTATGTCGTTTGAGGGATACTCCTGCTGGAATCGCTCAAGCGAGCCACCGCATTTATTTTGAATGCACCAGCGCCGCCAGTGCAGTTGCTCAAGCGTGAGGTCGCAGGCATCACGCAGCGCCAGTTCTGTTTCATCAAGTGAAGAAGCAAAAGATTCTTTCTGTTCCCCTGATGCGAAGGAGCGGGTATATTCTTCAACCGTCTGCCAGCCGACAAAGACAGGGATGAAATCGTTTTTCCCCTCTTTGGCGTTCTGATAGAGGCTGTGGAAGTAGTTGCCGATGCCGGCGGCGGTGGACTCAACAATGACAACAGTATCCTTGTGGTCGGGGACAGATTGGAGGAGTGAGAGCATGATAGTATCGGCATTGCGCCAGAAGGCGACCTCGGAGGCGTGCAGGTCGTGGATGGTGAAGGCGCGCCCGGCGCGCAGGTTGGCGGCGGTATCAATGCGTATGCGCGAGCGCGAATCCTGGAAGACGATTTCACTTTCATTGGCGCGCAGGAGCGGTTGAAAGTCTTCATGCGGCAGGTTTTCATAGAAACGGCGGGAGATCTCGCGCAGGTAGCGCGAACTGGCGAGTGAATGGGCGATGACCCATGACTCGCGATTTTGGCGGCGGAAAGAACGAGAAAAAAGAATCGCCTGCGCAAGAGTGGAACCGCCGAACTGGCGTGCTTTGAGCAGCACGATGCGAATGGGACAGCACCGGCTGGTGCATTTTATGACAGCCTCCATCATCATGCGCTGTCCGGCATTGAGATTCAACGGCACGATGCGCGCATTCTTATCGCGGATTTTTAATTCATTGAAGATAGAAAATGTCTCGTCCGCAGCGATATATTCTTCTATATTACAGCGGTTTTCCTCATTCGTCTCCATCTTCTCGTCCGAAAGCATCTCGCTGTCTCCTAAGGCACGCCTCAATACCTTCTCTGCATCAGAATCGCCGCGGGCAGCAAGCGCTGCAAGCCTTCTCATCTGAACCAGCCGCATGCAAAACCAGGGGCTGTCCTTCGCTTTCTGCTCAACACGACCCCGATAATTACATTTTTTTTCACACGCTTCCCGCGATTGTTCCATTCCCGGCAGTTGCAGATTTCTTTCTTCCGCTTTTTTCATTCTGAAACCCTGTAGGGCGCGATTACCCAATTGCGCCTAAAATACTCCCTTTTAAATATAAAAAAAACAAACCGCCAAAATACGGAACGCTATTTTCAGGATTAAGGATAAAAAATTCAGGAATTATGAGGTATTTTTATTGGTTTCCGGTGAAATTACAAATGGAGCGGAAGATATTTTACATGCCTGCCACGGAAGCGCGGAAGAACTGAAGCACGGAAAGGAAAAAGTGAAACAGAATAAGTGAGATGTGAGACGATCATTTTTCATCTCGCATCTTACATCTCACATTCTCCGAGGAGGGAAAAGGTGTCAGACCTCGACAGGCTGTTGAAAAACTAAAGATTCGCGCAAAAGCGCAAAGAGCGCGAAGAAATTCGCGTAAATTTGTGAAGGAAAATCTGTGTCCATCAGTGTTCATCTGTGGTTCAATGCCTTTTTCAAAAGCCTGTTGAATCTTGAATCTGCAATCACTGCTTTTGTTAATATGAGTCATTAACCCGGATTATTCACCGCAGAGGGCGCAGAGAGCGCAGAGGAGATAAATTTCACATCGTAGATGAAAAGAATTTTTTTTACATTGAACATCA
>JBFMBQ010000354.1:0-5209 GCA_040755115.1 bacterium | reverse complement strand
GGAATTTCTTTGCAGCAACTGGCGGAGAAATCAGGCTTTTCATCTGCCTTGCTGTCGCAGATAGAGAACCATCTTATTTCGCCCCCTCTGGGCACCCTCATAAAAATATCACGAGCACTCGGTGTTGAAATCGGCTACTTTTTTGAAGAAAAACGAGATGCCGCTTATACTATCGTTCGCAGCAGCGAGCGCAAAAAGGTCTCGCGGGTGGCATCAAAAATGGGTGTGAAATACGGCTATTCTTATGAGTCACTCGCTTATGATAAGAAGGGGCGCCATATGGAGCCCTTCCTCGTTACCCTTGAGCCAGCGACGCACAAAGAACGCCACGCCTATAGCCACGAGGGTGAGGAATTTCTCTTTGTCCTTGAAGGGAAAATGGAGATCGTTCTCGGCGACCACAGGGATGTGCTTGAGCCGGGTGATTCCATTTATTTTGATTCAACTATTCCGCACAGAGTGGAATGTGTTGATGGGGAGACCAAGATCGTGGCTGTTATCTGGACAGGCTCACCAGTAGATTCCCAACCAAAGACCGGGTCAACAGACCAAGATAAGAGCAGATGAAAAAATATTTTTACCTGCCTACTACCTGCTACCTACTACCTACTTAAGATGACTCCTCTTGAAGGACTGCGCATACTTGATTTATCCCGTCTGCTGCCGGGACCGTTCTGCACGCTGCTGCTTGCTGACCTGGGCGCCGAGGTGGTGAAGGTGGAGGACCCTGTGCAGGGTGATTACATGCGCTGGCTGCCGCCTTATCAGGGAAAGGAAGGGGCTGCGTTTTTATCACTCAACAGGAACAAGAAAAGCATCAAGTTGAATCTTAAATCTGAAAAGGGAAAAGATATATTTCTGAAGTTGGTGGAGAAATACGATGTGGTGCTTGAGAGTTTTCGCCCTGGCGTTATGGAAAAACTTGGACTTGGGTATGATGTTGCCAGTGCACGGAATCAACGCATTATTTACTGTTCTATAAGCGGATACGGTCAGGATGGGGTTTATCGCGATAAGCCCGGTCATGATCTCAATTATATCGGGTATGCGGGCGTGTTAGGATTGACGGGGCAGGTGGATGGTGCGCCTGTTATACCCGGTGTTCAGATAGCGGACATAGGCGGCGGCGCGCTTATGGCTGCGGTGGGGATACTTGCTGCGGCAGCGGCACGCGAGCGCACGGGGCGCGGGCAGTGGGTAGATGTTGCGATGCTGGACGGCACTATCGCCTGGGTTGCACATCTTGCCGCTGTTTTTTTCGCTGGTCATCCCCCGCCGACACGCGGCACACACTTACTCAACGGTGCATCACCTTCTTATAGTGTGTTTGAAACAAAAGACGGCAGATACATCACATTGGCGAACATAGAACCAAAGTTCTGGGAGGAATTATGCCGTCTGTTGAACCGTGAAGACCTGAAAAATCGTTTGTTTGATGAAGGTGAAGATAAGGGAAAACTTTTTGCTGTGATGAAGGAAATTTTCAGGACGAAAACATTAGATGAATGGCTGAAATTTTTTGAAGGAAAAGATGTCTGCGTCGGTCCGGCTTACGATTTGAATGAAGTGTTTGTGGACCCGCACATTCTCTCTCGGGAAATGCTTGTTGAGGTTGAACATCCATCGCTCGGTGCGATTCGGCAGGTGGGAATACCGTTGAAATTTTCCCGCACTCCGGGAGAAATACGCACACCGCCGCCGGGTTTCGGTGAACACACTGAGGAGATTCTGAAAGAAATAGGCATCGGCGACGAGGAAATGGCGAAATTAAAAGAAGAGAATGTGATATGAGTCGGGGTTCAGGGTTTAGGGTTCAAGGTTCAAGGTTCAAGGTTCAGGGTTATAAAAGGATTATAATTTTCGGTTTATTTTTTTTAATTCCTTTTTTAATTATCAGTAAAACGAAATCAGTAAGCAGTGCGGCGCCGAAATATACGATAAAAATAGGGTCGCTCGTAACACCGAACAGCGTATGGGGCAAGGCGGTAACGAAGGTAGTTCGCTATATAGAGCGTGAGACAGGCGGTGAGGTCAACATAGAGCATCACTGCTGCGGCGTGCTCGGCGGGGAGAAGAGCCTGCTTGAGATGGTAATGTTCGGCGGCATACAGGCAGCGGGTGTTCCGTCGTTTACCCTCGCTTCAATTGTGCCGGAAGTGCATATTCTTGAATTGCCGTTTCTATTTGACGACCGCGATGAAGCATATTATCTGATAGATACTGTCATCGCACCTCACCTGAAGGAGAAACTGGAGAAAAAAGGATTGCTCACCTCCGCTTTTATGGAGTCGGGTTTTATGGAATTTGTAACGCCAAGGTTTATTGAGAAACCCGATGACCTGAAAGAATTGAAATTCGGTTCGTGGGAAAGCCCGGTTCACATTTCCATCTTAAAGGCGTTTGGGGGGAAACCTATCCCGATACCAGTTACGGAAGTGCCGACCGCGTATAGCCGCGGGCGGGTTGACAGCGGGGCGAACTCTCTGAACGGGCTGCTCTCCTGGGATTATCTGTTCGGCAGCGCATTGAAGCGCAATAAAATATACATAACGGAGACAAGATTTTCATATCAGGCAGGTGTGCTTGTGGCGAATGCGAAGTATATGAGAGGTATGCCTGCAAATCTACGGGAGATATTCTTGAGGGGGTTAGATAAACTCACGGTGGAATTGCGAGAGAGTCTGCGGAAAGCGGAGCCTGAATCGCGCAGGGAACTGAAAAGAAGAGGGTATCACATAAGGGAGATGAGTGGAGAAGATCGTGCGGTTTTTGTTGCAGAGGCGCAGAAGGTATATAAGGAGTACGAGAAGCAGGTGGGGAAAGAATTTTTAAGTAAAGTGCTTGCAGGGCGCGAAAAGTATAGAAAAAAACTTAAAAATCTGAATAAAATATAAAAGTAAATGAGTTATAATTAATTGAACATATTGAATACGCTGAGATACTGAAGACTCTGATGGTAGCGGAGATGATTAAGGATATGCCGATAGATGTCGTGATAATGGCGGGCGGGGTAGTGCCTGATAGTTTGAAAGGCTTTACCGGAAAAAAGAGTAAGGCGATGCTGAAGATTGGGGATCGGTATATGGTGGAGTATGTAGTGGATGCGGTGAGGGGAATGAAAGGTGTGGGGAAGGTGATTTGTGTCGGTCATGAGGACGAAATCGGTCAGGTGCTGGGAGGCAGGGTTGATGTGATGGTGCCGTCTGTGGATTCAATGATGGAAAATTTGCGTGCCGGCTTGCGTGCGGTGGCTGGCACGGATTTGGTTCTGATATGCACATGTGACATACCACTGATAACAAGCGCGGTGCTTGAGGATTTTATCAGAACCTGCAAAAAGCGGCAGACCGATTTATGTTACCCGATAGTGGAGAAGGCGGTGAACGAGCGTCTGTTTCCGTCGGTCAAGCGCACTTATGTAAGGTTGAAGGACGGGGTGTTCACGGGCGGCAATGTGGTGCTTGTGAACCCGACGGTATTTGAGGCGCACTGGGCGCTGATAGAACGGGCGATGGCGCTGCGCAAGTCGCCGCTGAAACTGCTGCGGATGCTGGGCATTTTTTTCGTCCTGCGTTTTATCTTCAGGCAGTTGTCCATTGCCAATATTGAGAGCAAGGTGGAAAAAATTCTCGGTTTTCACGCCGCAGCGGTAATTGTGCCTCATCCGGAGATCGGTATTGATGTTGATAAGGAAAGCGATTATAAAATTATATTGGAGGCACTTACTAAAAAGTAGTTAGTGGCCAGTAGTGAGTAGCGAGGTGAAAGTAAAAGGTAGAGTGATCTTTTTAGAAAAGTTTTTCCCTATCTACTATCTACTTTCTACTATCTACTAAAATTGGGACGTCGCCAAGCGGTAAGGCACCGGGTTTTGGTCCCGGCATTACGCAGGTTCGAATCCTGCCGTCCCAGTAGGGGCGGTTCGTGAACCGCCTTACAAAACAAATCGTACTATGATATGAAAAAAGAAAATCGTAAATATAAGCCACCACAAGAATGGTTCAGACAGGCTGATTATGATCTGGAGACGGCGAAGGCGCTGCTCAAATCGGGGCGATATATTTACACAGTCTTCATGTGCCATCTGTGCATTGAAAAGGCACTCAAAGGTCTTTATGCAATGCGGTTTGAGAAAGACCCGGAAAAAATTCATAACTTAAATTATTTTTGTGAAAAAATTAAACTGGATTTAAACGAAAAACATCAAAATTTTATAGATAATCTGAACGATTTAAGTGTGCCAACAAGGTATCCTGATGACCTTGAAAAACATCTGAAAGAATATAAGAAAGATGCAACTGAAAAAGTATTTAACCAAACAAAGGTGTTACTCCTGTGCCTGAAAAAGATAAAAATTTAAAGTTAAAAATAAGAAAAATCTTATCAAAACTCTTTAAACAGAGAGGATTAAGTATTTATAAGATAGTTGTTTTCGGCTCTGTTGCAAAAGGAAAATCAGGAAAGGACAGCGATATAGATTTGATAATTGTTTCAAAGGATTTCAGGGGCAAGGATATTTTTAAGAAAGTGGAACTTACCACAGGTATCGGCAGGGAGTTGGTAAAGAAAACGAACAAGCCGTTTGATATTATGTATTATTCGGATATTGAGTGGGATAATGGGCATTCCCTGATAATAAATGCTGCAAAGAGAGAAGGAGAAGTTATTTACGGATAAGAAATTAAAAAAAGTGAAGGGCGTATTGGAACGATGACAGATAAAAACAGGATACACGCCACAACGATAGTTGCCGTTTCACGCGATGGACGCGTCGCAGTCGCAGGCGACGGGCAGGTAACGCTTGGGGAAACGATAGTGAAGCACTCCGCGCGCAAGGTGCGAAAGATGGCAGACGGCAAAGTAATCGGCGGTTTTGCGGGAGCCGTTGCCGATGCCTTTGCGTTGTTTGAGAAATTTGAGGGCAAACTTGAGACATACAAAGGCAATCTGCCGCGGGCGGCAATGGAGTTTGCGAAAGAATGGCGCACAGATAAGTTTCTGCGCCGGCTTGAGGCGCTGCTTGTTGTGGCGAACAAAGAAAATATGCTCGTAATCTCCGGCAGCGGCGAGGTGATTGAACCAGAGGAAAAGGTCGTGGGGATTGGCTCAGGCGGCGCAATCGCACTCGCCGCCGCACGCGCACTCCTGAAGCACACCACCCTCACCGCCGATGAAATCGCAAAAGAAGCACTTATACTGGCTTCCTCAA
>JBFMBQ010000353.1:0-8806 GCA_040755115.1 bacterium | reverse complement strand
TTAAAAAAATCGGAGGATTCGGAATAATGAAATCAGGCAGCAGACTTGAAACAATCCTGACGGGCGGGCAGTTCGCTGTAACCGGAGAACTGGGACCGCCCAAAGGCGCCGACGCAAGCGTGATAACAAGGAAAATGGAATTGCTCAAGGACAAGGTTGATGCGGTCAACCTCACCGACAACCAGACCGCCATCGTGCGGATGTCAAGCATAGCGGCTGCCCGCCTTCTGGTGGAAAACGGGCTTGAACCTGTGATGCAGATGACTTGCCGCGACCGCAACCGAATCGCCATCCAGAGCGACATCTTCGGCGCTTATGCACTCGGTATCCGCAATATGTTGTGCCTCACCGGCGACCACCAGTGCTTCGGCAACCATCCCGAATCAAAAAATGTCTTTGATATGGATTCCATCGGACTGATCCATACTGTGCGCAAGATGCGCGATGAAAACAAGGCGCTGTGCGGCGATGAACTTGAAGGAGAAGTCAGGATGTTCATCGGGGCGGCGGAAAACCCCTTCGGCGACCCGCTTGAATTCCGCGCCGCCCGCCTCGCAAAAAAGGTCAAGGCAGGCGTTGATTTCATTCAAACCCAATGTATTTACGATATGAAAATATTTGAGAACTGGATGGCGGAAGTCCGCCGTATGGAACTCCACAAACAGGTCTTTATATTAGCCGGTATCACACCTCTGAAGTCGGTCGGTATGGCGAAGTATATGAAAAGCAAAGTAGCAGGCATAACGATACCTGATGAGTTGATAGACCGTATGGCGAAGGCGCCGAAAGAGCAGGCGAAGGAAGAAGGGCTGAACATCTGCGTTGAACAGATAAAGCACCTGCGCAGCATAGAGGGTGTGAGCGGTGTTCATATAATGGCGATTGAGTGGGAGGCAGCGGTAGGCACAATCGGGGAGAAAGCAGGCTTGCTGCCGAGACCGAAGGTGTAAATATATATCCTTTGTAAAGATAATGCTACATGATTCTTGTATAAAAGATGTCATTCATTATATGGCTGCGGTTGCGCCGCTGGAATCGTGGCTCGCAGTTCGTATTTCGGGGTTCGGGATTTTATTTTTATCTTTTACCCGAACTACGATTCCAGCCGCGCAACCGTTCAACATTCAACAAATAGTATGCACTTGAGTTATATTCACACCCAAATATTTTTTTTTATAAAGGGGTTGATTTTAACAAAAAAGTTTATTATGATATATAAAAATCTGGAGTTGTGTAAAGAGTTGTATTGAGTTTTAAATAAAACCTCAATTCCCACTTACTCCTCTATTTCCCCACTGTGTCTTACGACACTTACGGGGTGGTTCTAAAAGAGCCGCCCTCTTTTTTTATGTGATTTTTGCTTCATTATAACTTTGTCAACTAAATAAACAAAAAAAAATTGTAATAAAATTTGAGGTTTTTAGATTGTGAAATAATTCACTATTCCTGACACGGAATGAAAAGAAAGGTTACCGCTGAAATACGGGAACTCGCAAACATGGAGATGGAATCTCGTTAGAGGTGAGGCAGAGTGACAACTAATAAAGGTGAAAGATGCAGGACGGCATCTCCGTATGTGCCACCCCCCAAACTAGTTTGGGGGCGCCACAAGCGCGGTGCGGAGACCGCGCCCTACAAAGATGGAGATGGGATTTATTTGCGCTTTTGGTTTGACGAAAGAGCAATCTCCGACACTGCGCCTGGATAAGGATAAAGCCTTACAGGGCGTGCAAACGGCGGCGGTGGAGTGTGCGTAATATACAGGCATCGCATCGGTTCAGGACATGGGCGGACTTGCGCTATCAGATATTTGCCGAGTGTGCCGATCCGATAAGGTCCATGAAACCGCAGCGGTTCCTCTTTTAACAACCTCTCCGGCTCAAACGGGAGATAAAATAGAACATAGATATACACAAAAGGGATTTTTTCATCAACTATTATGAGGTCATAATCGTCTTTGACTGCCTCGGCGTCTTTGATTGCTTCGCGTATTCCGTAACCCCATGCATTGGCGGCATAAGAAGGATAATGCTTGAAGAAGGCGGAGAAGTAAGTTGCAATGTTGAAGCATAAAAATATTAAAAATGCAGATATGACTATGGTAGATGTAAGACGGAAGATGTTAGATGTAAGATGTGAGATGTAAGATGTGAGATGTAAGATGTGAGATGTAAGATGTGAGACGAAAAAAATCATCTTGTATTTCACATCTATCGTTTCCCATCTATCGTCTACCATCTCACTTCTCCCGTTTTTTATTTGAAATAATGTGCTCAATACAGACGAAATCCCAAGTGCTCCTAAAAGTTGAAACGCAGGAAGTGCGCACACAAGGCGCGTGATCTGCGGCGTCCACTGGGCGGTGAGACTCGGTCCGATGGGGAAAATCAGCAGCCACATCAGAAGCAGCATGTTGAACACCCCGCCGTGAAGCAGGCAGATGAGAATCCCCGCGATTACGAAAATTGCCTCCGCACGGTGCAGCACGCCGAAGCCACTCACATGCTGGCGGCTCGTGGAGGTGTCACCCGCAGCAAACAGAAAACGATAACTGAAACATGAGAAGTAGTTGCGGGCAAATACGGCGACGGCAAGGAGTGTGGGACGCCTCTCAATATATTTCACCCACGCCCACGGAAAACCCGATTCTTCCAGAAGTTCTACTGAAAATTGATGATACCTCGGGTGTGTGATGAGTTGCTCCATTAAATATTCGTCCTGTGTCTCACCCCTGACCGAAGGAAAAGCGAGAGGTATTACAAGAATCAGAAGAACCAGTGCAGCAGTGAGATAATATTTCCAGTTCAATTTCAGAGTCGTGCGGAAAAGGATGACGAAAATGATTATAAACAATGGAATGAACGAGAAAGCAGGTGCATAAGAGTAAAAAGAGAGCGCAAGCAGGACGGCGGCGGGAAAGGAGCACCAGGTCTGCCGCAGCGAGCGGATAAGGAAATAAATGCCTGCCGTCAGGATGCAGGAAAGCGATGTCGGTTCAATTGCGAAACGGCTGAGATGGAAATTCCATGGGGAGACGGCAAGCAGGAATGCGGCGATTAATGCAATTCGCGCATTTTTCCACAATTCTATTGCTAACAGAAAAGTAAAAAGCACAGCAGCGGCGCCGAATATCGCTGCCGGCAGGCGCACGGCAAACTCGTTGAGTCCGAAAAATTTAACGCTCGCAACTGTGGAATACAGATATACGGGATTGTGGAAGTTGATACCGAACGCTCTTGCGAAAATAGGTAGAAATTTCCCGAATTCATTTCTTCCTGTTTTAAGAATGGAATAAGCGTTGTATCCAACCGAGGCTTCGTCAATGAACAACGCCGGCGGATTCTCACCGAGCCGATAGACACGGATGAAAAAAGAGGAAGCAACGATTAAAACAAGCAGGGCAAGAACGAATCCATTTCTCATTTGCAGATATTATTTTTCCGACACGGATCACACGACAGAAGATAGGAGACGGGAGATGTAAGATGGGAGACGATTAAAACATAAATGAGCGATTTTTGAATATCTTGATTCGGCGTGATGTGGAAATCGCGCCCTACAGCCGTCTCCTTTCTACCGTTTTACAACTGGTTGCAGGATCAGTTCGCCTTCAAGGTTTTTACGGATACTCTTCTCGTCCATCCACATCGGGATATATTTCCCATCGCGCCACATGTGCGACTGATCAAGAAAGTGTTTGCTTCTTGGATGCCCCGCCTGACCGGAATCTATGACCATCACGGCATCATCTACATGCGCCATATCAACGATGTGGCGCAGCGCAGGACCTGCGAAGGCGGAGAGCACATCGTCGTTCCAGGCGAAGTATTCGGAATCCACCGTGTCGCGGCCGCCGGCAAGCGGCACTATCAATTTGCCAAAGAGCAGCGAAAGAGGAAACACGCCCGAGAAAGGATGTTTCAGTTCCAGTTTGTGCATTTTCCCCCACTGCCATTTTTTCACATCGCCCCCGTATTTTTTGGCGAGAAATTCCACAGCGTCTTTCAGGGCAGCGGCGAGAATCTGATCGCGTGTCTCCGCCTGCTGCGTGCGCGCATCGTCAAAAAATGAATACACATCGCCGTTCTCTACGGCATCGTCAAGCGAACTCTCCGCCCGCGTGTATTTCGTCAGATAGTTCATCATCGCCTCGCTGATCTCGTCACCGTAAGTCCTGCGCATCGTCTCATAGTATGCGCGGTGGAAAACTGCTGCGCCGACATTTTTGGTATCTGTGTGAAAATCCCACCGCCGAAGTTGCTCCACCGCCTGCGCCAGCAGCGCATCCTTCTTGTCGCAGTATTTTTCGCAGGCATTCAGATAAAAACCCACCAGCCGCCGTCCTTGTATCATATAGTTGTCCATCTGGAATTTCTTCATATCTTCAACAGTCAGTTTCGGCTTTGATGTAACGAGTTCTTCAATGCGCTGCGCGCGATACAAAGCGTAGCGGTAGCCTATGGTGTAGGGATAATCCTCCTCAGGGATGACTTTGTTATTAGCCGTAACGATGTAGCCCTGCTGGGGATTGAGCAGTTGCGGGATTTCATCGGGCGGGATGTAGCCGACCCATTCGTATTCATCTGTCCAGCCGGGGACAGGGAGCGTGCCGTCGCCTTTTTTCCGCCGCGGTATTCTGCCGCAGGGGAAGAAGCCGATGTTGCCGTCAACATCGGCGTAGACCCAGTTCTGAATGGGCGTGCCCATGTGCATGAGGGCGTCTCTGAATTCCGAAGCATTGCCGGCGCGGGCGAATCCCATAAATGCTATGTGGTCATAAGATTGATCAAATCCAGTCCAGCGCAGCGCGACAGGCGGCATTTTGGACGGTATATCGGGCAGCACATCGTTAAGTATCGGACCGTGGCGGCTTGAGCGGACGGTGATTTCTTTTGCTTCTTTCCCATTTTTTGTTTTAACATAGATTATTTCCTTGCGTGTTTTGAAATTTTCCCAATGGTCTATGTAGAAATATTGACCGGGATGGTCGGGGTCTGTTTTTTCAACAAAAATATCCTGCGTATCGGCGCGTGTGGTGGTCGCAGCCCAGGCGAGGCGGCGGTTGTGTCCGAGCACGACGAAGGGGATGCCGGGGAAGGTAACGCCTATGACATCAAGACCGTCTTTGGTTTTCAGGTGCGCCTGATAGAAAACGGATGGGAGCAGATGGGGGAGGTGGGGGTCGTTGCAGAGGATAGGTGCGCCTGATGCGCTGCGTGAGCCGGCGACAGCCCAGTTATTGCTTGCGAACGGGCGGATTCGCGGCTGAAAGGCAACATCCGGCGAGATGGCGTCAAGAAGGGTCTGAAAAATTTCAGGCGATACAAGTTCGGGCGGCAAGGGCAGGTAGTCAGGGTCGGTGATTTTACCGCGCGGGTCGTATTTTTTCTGCGATGGCGGGACGATATATGGACCGTGCGGGTCGCCCTGCCGCGGAAAAAATTCCCATCCGCGCTCTACGCCGAAGCGGCATATCGCTTCATACCGCATAAGTTCCCCTTCCAGGTTTGCCGAAAGCCCCCAGGCGATGTAGCGCGCAAGTGCGATGGTATCGGCAATTTCCCACGGGGCGGGGCGGAAAGAGAAGATGGTGAACTCCGGCGGCAGATTGTTCTGGTTCTGCTTCAGCCACTCATTTACGCCATCGGCATATCTCTGGAGGTAAATTTTCGCGGGACCTGATGAGGTTCTGGCTGTTTGTTTTCCAATATCCCAGAAACCGATTACCCGATGAAAGACATCCTGTTGAAGTGTGGTGCCCCATTCGGCGGCTGGTGATTTTTGTTCTCGGTCGCCGAAGATTTCCGTCAGGCGTCCCTCCGCTGCCCTGCGAATGAGGTCCATGTTCCACATCCGATCCTGCGCATGAACATATCCCATTGCGAAGTAAACATCTTCCTCGTCATCAGCGAAGATGTGAGGCACGCCATAGCGGTCGCGCAGCACCCTCACCTCGTTTTTCAGCCCCGGAACTGTAATTGTTCCGCTCGTCTGCGCAACACCGGATGACATCAGCCGATGAACAATAAAATACAGAACCCCAAGCAGAACAATTACCACAATCAATAACGCCAATAAAAAAGGCTTCGCCCTTTTCACAGGACAAGAGTTTCGCATGCGCCCGCCCCCTTTTTTTTATCAAGTGCCGTAGAGTTTATCACAACCGCGTTTGTCGGTAAAGGGGAGTATTTTTGGCGATTTGCGTGTTGAATCCTTTAAAAAATTGATCCACGATGGGCGCTAATTTTATGGAAAAAATTTCCTGCTTCGTGCACTTCGTGGATTATTATTTACCGCGTTTTATATAATCCGTTCAGCGCCTTGAACACTGCGCCGATGACATCTTCAATATCGTCATCCGTCAATTTTGATGAAAGCGGCAGCGAGACAGTGCGGTCGGAGACGAACTCCGCATTCGGCAGGTCGCCGCGCTTCCAGCCGAAGCGCTCGCGGTAAAAGGTGTGAAGATGGAGTGAGATAAAGTGTATGCCGACGCCGATGTTTTCCGCCTGGAGGGCATTGACGAACTGGTCGCGGCTGGCGCCGAGGTTATCGGTATCTATAAGCAGTGTGTAAAGATGGCGTGCGTGGCGCACATGGGGTTGTTCCGGGGGGATGGTGAGAAATTCGCTCTCTGCGAACGCCTCGTTGTATCGCTGCCAGTGCCGCTCGCGCACCTTTAAATTTTCCTCAATCCTGTTCAGTTGGTGTATCCCCATCGCCGCCTGTATGTCCATCATGTTGTATTTGTAGCCGGGGTAAATGGTGTCATAAATCTGGAAGCCTTCCTCGCTGTAGCGCTTCCATGCCGTTTTGCTTATGCCGTGCAGGCTTTTTATGCGCATCTCCTCGTGCCATTCTTTGTTGTTGGTTGTTACCATGCCGCCCTCGCCTGTAACGAGGTTTTTGGTTACATAGAATGAAAAGGATGCGATGTCGCCTATCGTGCCGATTTTTTTGTCTCTATAGCGCGCTTCAATAGCGTGTGCGGCGTCTTCTATCACATAAAGTTTATGCTTCCCGGCAATAGTCATCAGTGCGTCCATCTCGCATGGGCGGCCGTAGAGGTGCACGGGCAGGATGGCTTTTGTGTGGGGGGTGATTTTTCTTTCAACTTCTTCAGGGGCGAGATTCATAGTTTTGCGGTCAACATCGGCAAAGACCGGCACTGCGCCGCGGTGGACGACGACATTTGCGGTGGCAGCGAAGGTGATCGGCGAAGTTATAACCTCGTCGCCCTCGCCGATGCCCAGCACATCAAGTGCAAGGTGCAAGCCGGCGGTGCAGGAGTTTACAGCGACGGCGAAGTCGCAGCCGATGTATTTGCGGAACGCCTCTTCAAAGCGGTGTACGCGCGGGCCTGTGCTCAGCCAGCCGCTGCGGAGCGTGTCGGTTACTTCGGCGATTTCCTCTTCACCTATATGCGGGCTGCCGAAAACGAGAAAATCCTTACGGTATGGTTTTCCGCCGTCAATTGCGAGTTTTTCAGGCATCGCTCACCTTTGATTAACCACCAAGACACAAAGAACACCAAGGTTAAGTTTGAGGTTTTCTATATTCCCTCAACCTCAACCTGATCCTTACACTGATTCTTGGTGTACTTGGCGTTTTGGTGGTTCACAATGTTTTTCCAGCGAAGAAATCAATCGTCCTCCGCAGTCCTTCCTCAAAAGATATGACAGGTTCATATCCTAACAATTTCTTCGCCTTTGATATATCCGCCTGCGAGTGCTTCACATCGCCCGGGCGGGGCGGGGCAAACTGCGGTTTTACATCTTTGCCGAGTATGTTGTTTATTGTTTCAACAAGTTGCAAGAGAGAGTAGCGTTGTCCGCAGGCGATATTGCAAACTTCACCTGACGGGAAATGCTCCACCGTCGCCGCGAGGTAATTGGCGCGGACGGCGTTTTCAATGTAAGTGAAGTCGCGCGACTGCGTGCCGTCGCCGAAGATCACGGGCGGTTCGTTACCGGCAATTGATGTGATGAATTTTGGTATCACCGCCGCATACTGCGAGGCGGGGTCCTGGCGCGGTCCGAAGATATTGAAATACCGCAGGCAGATTACGGGGAGAGCGAAGATTTCGGCGAAGACCATTGCATAATGCTCGCCCGCGAGTTTTGTCGCCGCATAGATTGATTTCGGATTCGGAGGGTCGGTTTCTCTTTTCGGCAACTTCTCCGAATCTCCGTAAGTGGAAGAGGATGAAGCGACAACTACGCGCCGCACACCCGCATCCCGCGCCGCAACCAGCACATTCAGCGTCCCGCGCACATTCGCTTCGCTCGTGGCGGCAGGATCGTGGTGTGAGCGCGGCACCGACGGTATCGCCCCCTGATGCAGCACTACCTCCACTCCCGCCGCTGCTTCCCTCACAAATCCCTCGTTTACAAGACTGCCTTCTATGAGTTCTATCCTGTCAACAAAACCTTCAAGGTTCTCACGCCGCCCGGTTGAGAAATCATCTATTACCCTGACCTCATCACCACGCCTTACAAGAAACTCCACAATATGTGAGCCGATGAATCCACCGCCGCCGGTTACAAGATATTTCATTGCATTTTATTAGTAGGTAGTAGGCAGTAGGTAGTAGGTAGGGATGTAAGAAGATTCCCCCCTGATTCAAGTCTCTGATGCATGATTTTCTATCATAATGTGTTTTTCCCTACCTACTATATACTACCTACTACCTGCTACCTACTACCTACTTTATTCCATATTCCACAAGTTTGTAATACATCGTGCGGTCGCTTATACCTAAAAATTTTGCAGCCTCTTTACGATTTCCGTTCGTCTTCAGCAGCGC
>JBFMBQ010000352.1:2067-4861 GCA_040755115.1 bacterium | reverse complement strand
AACGATGCCCCCTGTAGGGCGGGGTCTCCGCACCCCGCCGAATATTCCCTGTCTTTCCTCTCCTTCAATAAAAACAAGACGGCTAACCCGAACGCTATAACATAAGCCCCATAAGCAAACCACGCGAAGATCACATGCACATAAAGCCAGATGTTCTGATATTGGGGTGTAAGCGGCTCCAGTTTAGGGAAATTCATTATTCCATAGCCGAGCATAAGGAGGATAATCGGAACGATTGAAGCGCCAATAATCGCAAACGATCTAAATCGCCACACGAGAAGAAGAAAAATGAGGATTATCAACCAAGAACCGGCAAGTGCATTTTCGTAATTCCTCATTATCGGTGGATGCCCGGCACTTATCCATCTGACGACGATCGCGGTCGTATGCGCCGTGAAGGCAGCAAGAGTGATGCCCGTTGCAAGACCGCACCATCTTTCCTTCCTGAATATCGCGCCCGCGATATAGAAAAAGACACTGCCTATATAAAATGCAACAGCGATCCAGAAAAATATCCCTTCGCCTTTTGTCATCTTATATTGTTACCTTTGCGCCCTCTTTGCGTCGTTGGTTCAGGGTTGCACCTTGAACCAAAAATGCAAATCAATTCCATCTGATAAAACTTGCGAGAAACCGCACGCACAATCCAAATATGCCGACCCAGAATCCAGCAAAAATAATCGGCACACCCCTGTCCTTACGCACTTCAAACCTCACCCAATGCCTTATATCATCATAAGATAAAACATAATTATCAAACTTTATCGCTTCATTTTTGAAAGCGTGACCATTATACAATGTTTCCTTGAAAACTCCCTCATTGGTCTGTCTTATTATTCTCAACCGCATAGCAGGATTTTTCAATTCCCGCGATACTTCCCTCAACCTTTCCCCTCTCAACTCCGCATCAGGGAACAATCTAACATAAACAGCGAGATCGGTGCCGGGAACATTAAAATGGTCATCTGGTACTCCGGCCGTTGTATATAAATTTACATAAGAATGGAAAACTTCATTTCCTGTCCTGTTTGTAATAACAAAATGGGGAGCATAACCGTGGTTGTGTATCAGGAAATTTGTTTTTTTGTATTCAAAAGGTTGATTGATCCTGACCACATAATTGCCCGTGCGTGCGCCGTCCTCTAATTTGATACGGCATATAAGATTAAGAGGCAGACCATCCTTAAATGATTCCGCAACTTTGTCCAATCTGATTTTGAAGAACTGGTGGTTTTCAAAGAACATCGGCGCTTCCGATGTTGCCAGATAATCCTCGTGCCGTTCTGTGAAGGTTTGACCCTCCGTCAGTATCACCGTTCCAACAAATCTTGTCTGCGTGCTGTATATGCCGCCGATCAGTATGACGAAAAAACTGAGGTGGAATATCAGAGAACCCCACAGGGGCAGGCGGTTTTTGCCGAAAAAAAAACACTTGTATCATATTTGAGCGAGACTCTTAAAATCGCACGCAGCCTGTTTATCATGCAGAAGGTTAAATTTATGAAAAGAAGCGCTATGATTAAAATAAATGGAGGTGATGAGTAAACATCGTCAAAACCAGTAATGCGGTTGAAGTAATAGAGAAAACTCCCTTCACTGATAAGGGCATTGTATTCTTCGCCTGTTAGACATTTCCTCTGTGGAATGAAATGACTTAATAATACGAGTATTATTAAAGCAGTAATCAGCCAGATGGGGAGTTGTTTTGAGGAAAGCAGCCTGTAAAATCTTTCAGTGAATCTCAAATTTCACCGATTTACTTTCAGATATTGGTAATCTCATAGGCACTTGCATAAATAATGGAAGATTATTTTCTATCTTTGCGCCCTCTGTGTGAAGAAACACTAATGTTTTTTCATTACTTATGCAAAACTCAGTAGAGTTTATCAGTAGAGTTTAATAGTTATAGTTGAAAGGTTCCGTCCTGCCTTTGTCGTGTTTGCTGCAATTTACTGTCATATAAGCATCAGTGGCGGATTTTGTCCAGCATGTAAATTTGCTGCTGCCTACATCTTCAGAAAAACCTACAAGTGAGGCACCGTTCATGAAATGCCGTCCAAGCGGGTCAACGCCTTTTGAACCCACCGCTGCGTTTGTCCCGTGAATACCACCCTCAACGCCACCGGCATGACAGGTCAAGCACCATATCCCAAACACATTAGCAGTATTATCTACATGATTGGCATTCATGGGGTGAGTTATTCGGCTCCCGTAATTCCCTGCCGAGTATTCACCGTTATAATAAACTCTGAACCTATGGCATTTGAAACATATAACTGTCTGATGAGCATCACCACAATCTGGGGGTGTCGCACCGTAATTTGCAGGGTTTGTTTCACACCATGTGCCTAATATCCACTTGTTACTTGTTCCATGCGGTCCCTGGGGGTCGCCGCTCTGGCTGCGCGAGTGGCAGTCGCTACAGTAGATCGTCGCACTTGTAGGGTTAGCAAAGGTATAGGCGCCCAGATATGTTGCGTTTACGCTCTGGTTATTCCCTTTTGCGACTATGGCATGATGGGCGATATTGTTCGGGTTGATCTCCCGCGATATATCTGTGAGAGCATTTGGCCCAGTAAAGGGAGCGCCTGTAGGGTACCAGGAGTAACTTGAATGGCAGCGGATGCAGAGTTCCCACTCGTAATCGTTATCGGCGTTTTCGGCGGCGGGGTCTAATTTGTTCAGGGCAAAGACAGGTGCACTCTGAAGCGTGCCGCTGCCTTTGGCTTGACCGCTGGGCCAATTTGCAGGATTTACAGGGTCGCCGCCACCGCTCGGGCGCACGCCCCAGACG
>JBFMBQ010000352.1:0-2057 GCA_040755115.1 bacterium | reverse complement strand
ATTCGTCGGAAGCGTATGCACATTACTTCCAGGTCCACCGCCGTAGCCGGCATAATGCGGATTGTGGCAGTCAACGCACTCAACATGTCGTTGCGTCTGCTGCGGCGGTCCCCATGCTTGCGTCTGATATAAGTTCTTACTTTCAAGTATGTTGTGATAACTCGGCGTGCGGTCGTTTGCGGCGGCGTCCTGACTGATGGGATGATTGTAAAATGCAGGAGTGGCAGAATTATTCGGCATAAGATTGAACAGCGTATCCACATCTCTCGCATTCGTTACACCTGAACCTGCCCTGTGGCAGCGGATGCAGAGATTCTCCTCTACGCGGACAGTCATATTAAGAACGGCATCCGTTGTCGCCATCGCCCGCTGCGGCGCAGTATTGTCATCGCCTGTCAGCACAAAAGTTCTGCCGTGCGGATTGTGGCAGTTCACGCATTTGCCGGCATCGGCGGATGTCCGAGCCGGCGGGTTCGTGCCGGGCCAATAATTGGTTGCCTGCGTTGTTCCGTGACCGGTGAGATTTGTTGGCAGGTTGTCCCAGATCGCCTTGCCGGGCCAGGAGCGTGTCTGTGCAGTGTATTGCCCGCCTGCTGTGATTTCATTCGTGTGGCAGTAGAAACAGAAAGCGTTGTCGTTGTCCTGAAAAAGTAAAATGTCATCGGGACCCGCTGGCGCATTTGGTGTAGGTTCTGTGCTTCCGATGCTTGCATGTTCCTCGTGGCACACTCCGCACTGACTTGATACATAAGGCGGGTTAACGCTCGCTCTGGACGCCCCTGTGGTCGTGTTCGTGTTCGTATCGCTCCCGCCGTGCTCGGTTGCTGTGAATGTGTTTGAGTCGGACAGTATGACCCTGTTCAGCCGCATAACGAGCACCATCATTGACAGAAGCAAAACGGCAAATATCAATATCGTCCTTTTCATAACCTGTATGTCCTGTTAATCCCGTCTAATTTATCCCCTTCACCTCAAATACCTTCAGCATCCTGTCCCCGCTGTCAAGTATGTATAACTTGTTGAAATTATCAAAATACATCTGCTTCGGGAACATATACACAACGGTGCCGTCCTCCTTCATCCCGCTTAATTTTCCCTTATAAAAACCGACATCGTCAAATATTTTTATCGCCCTGTCGCCTTCATCATACACGAAACATCTTTTAAAAGAATCCACTGCGATAAGCGCAGGGTTGAAAAGGTCTGTCTGGCTTAAACTGTATTTTTTTATAAGGTCGCCGATGAATTTCCCGGATGTGTCATATCTTTCAATTTTTTTTCTGTCCGCATCCAGCAGTAACAGACGACCCCATTTGTCAACATAAATATCGGTAAGGACACGAAACCGTTCCCCTTTTTCTTCTTCATCGTCCTCATTCCCGAACACAAAAACGCTGTCGTCCTTTTTATCAATCTTATATATTTGTTTGTTCTTTTTATCCATTACATAAAAGACACCGTCCGTACCTGATATAAGTTTTTCAGGTTTTATTTCCTCCGGAACGCCCGCAGGCAAATCAAGTTCCGTCTGTTCTTCACCTGTCTCATCAATCGCAAAGATACCTCGTTCGTGAAGTATATATATCTGGTTTCTATATACAAGTATTGATTTCATATCTTTGATCTTCTCTTCAATCGTGATCGTTCTTACCGGCGCCCCTCGGAAATCGTAGATATAAACTCTTGGCACTGCGGCGTCCACGATGTAAATTTTGTTTGTCAGTTCATCAAAAAAGAAGCAGGCGGGCGACTGAAAATCCGCATAGCCGCTGTAGCCGCTGATGGTGAATAAAAGATTGAGCGATGGCGCGGCAGCGGAACATGCGCCCTGCGTTAGTATTAGTTTAACGCAAAGAATGCAAAGAAGACGCAAAGGGCGCAGAGAAAAACTTGAATATTTGAAGAATCTTGTCATTTTGAGTAGAAGTTTAGCATTTTCGGCGCGGTGCGGAGACCGCGCCCTACAACCTGCTAATTCATCATATACCTGTTCATCATTCTGCGAAATTCAATTTCATCCGGCTTTAATTCTATCGCCCTGTGCAGTGATGCTACCG
>JBFMBQ010000351.1:1238-11634 GCA_040755115.1 bacterium | reverse complement strand
TTTTGTGTTCACGCAAACTGCCGCTATGCCTCGCGGTGAAGGAGGCGCACCAGGACCAGCGTTTTTTCCCCGCTTCGTCGCCGCTATAATCGGATTCCTCGGGCTCTTGCTCCTCTTCCAAGATGCTCGTTCTCATCAGGCACAATCCGTAACGCAACCACCTGATACACGCTATGAAACTGAAACAACTCTGCCAGCAAGAAACTGGCTTTCCGCCATATTATTTCTTATCTTAATTGTCCTTTACGGATTATCCATACACTGGCTCGGCTACATTTTATCAACCTTTCTCTTTCTCGTAATCGCTGTCCATGGTATGCGACGATCTCATATCTGGAGCACGCTCGTCTTCTCGGCATGTGTTGTTGCAGGCATTTATTTTGCTTTCGGTGTTGTTATGAAAGTATCATTACCTGTTTTCCCAATGGGATTTTAGATATGGATGTAATACTTGATTCAATTATTTCTGTTGTTCACATTAATGTCATCGCCTTGATGTTACTCGGCATCGTCATCGGCATTATCGCCGGCGCACTCCCAGGACTGACAACCACAATGTCCGTTGTGCTTCTCACGCCCTTCACCTTTGCACTTGATCCGCTGCCGGGTTTAATAATGCTCCTTGGCATCTACATAGGGGCTATGAACGGCGGCGCCATATCTGCAATCCTGATCAACACACCTGGCACACCAGCCTCTGCCGCCACCTGTTTTGACGGTTACCCTCTTGCACGCCAGGGAAAAGCATCGCTCGCCTTGAATGTTAATTTCGTCTCCTCAACAATCGGCGGAATCGTCAGCGTCATCGTCCTCATACTCGTCGCAAAACAGGTCGCTGACTTTGCACTCCGCATAAGTTACTTTGAAATGTTCGCCATCGCTGTCTTTGGTCTCAGCATTGTGGCATCCATCTCAGAAAAATCTATTGTGAAAGGTCTCATCATGGGCGCTCTCGGTATGCTCATCTCAACCGTCGGCTTTGACCCGATTGATGCCTTCCCACGATTTACTTATGGTGTTACAGATCTTTTTGAAGGCGTTTCCTACATCCCGCTCCTTATCGGAGTTTTCGCTATACCTGAGGCGCTGGAACAAGTGGCAACCACCGAACAGGTTATAAAGATAAAAGAAAAAATCAGAAATGTATTTCCCACAAAACAACAATTGATTGACCTGATTCCATCTTTGTCAATTTCAACCATCATCGGCATCATTGTAGGGGCAATCCCGGGAACCGGCGGCGACATCGCTTCCTTCGCCGCTTATGATCAGGCGAAAAAGATTTCCAAGCATCCTGAAGAATTCGGGAAAGGCTCTCTGGAAGGTTTAGCGGCGGCAGAGTGCGCAAATAACGCGGTAACCGGGGGCGCAATGATACCGATGCTGACACTCGGAATTCCGGGCGATGCCGTAACCGCCATTCTCCTTGGCGCTCTGATCGTGCACGGCATACATCCAGGTCCACGCCTGTTTGAAGAAAATCCGCAGTTCGTTTATTCAATGTATGCGGGATTTCTGCTTGCAAGTATCCTCATCTTCCCCGTCTGCCTCCTCGGCGTAACACTGTTCGCACGCACAGTTGACATACCGAAACACTTTCTCTGGCCCCTCGTTGTCGTCCTATGCGTTGTCGGCTCGTTCTCCATGAGCAACAGCCTTTTCCCAGTCGGCATTATGATCGTCGCCGGCATCATAGGCTACCTGCTCCGTTTGCGCGGATTCCCGATGGGACCTCTCATCTTAGGCGTCATACTCGGCCCGCTCGCCGAAGAAAATCTCCTTAACGCGTTGCGGGCATCATCTCACGGGAGGGCGGTTGAAATCTTTGCAAGCCCGATTGCACTGATATTATTTGCGCTTACAATTCTTTCTATTCTAACCCCTGTCATTCAAAGCCGACGGAAGAAAAAATTATCAGAACAAAAATAATATATTAATACCGATCACTGACCAATGATAATTGACCAGTTCATTTTAGTAAATATTTGCGAGAAATCAGGCTGATTAATCTAAGTTGAATACAGATAGCGCGATGTAACGAATCCCGTCTTTTTTCTGGAAATAATAAACCGCTGCAATTCTGCCGTCCGCGAGTTCCAAGCCGCGAGGATAACCGATGTCGGCGCCTGCGCCGTCGCTGCGGATGACGATCTCACCCGCGATGTCCCACGATTTACCGTTGTCTTCGCTTACGCATGCGCGTATCCCATAGGGCGAATGCCGATAACCATACAGCGCCAGCAGTCTTCCGTCTCTTAATCGCAGCAGGAACGGCGGATGCCCCTTTATGGGTGTCTTCTGCGGCGCCGTCCACGACTTGCCGCCATCCGCAGATCTACACTGGTAAAGATGGTCTTCTTCGCTGAGAGCACGCATAAGACACAACATTTTCCCCGATGCAGTGCGCACAATTGACGGCTCGCATAACCGTTCCACTCCGGGCACAGGTCCCGCCGCAACACGGGAATGAACTTCCCATGTCGCCCCCTTATCCGCGCTGCAAAGTATCAGAACCGCCCACATACCCGTTCCCGGATACTCCGCATCAACAGGATAAAAAATACGACCGTCAGGCAAAATTAATGCTCGTGATGAGCCTGCCATGTTTTTCCACCCCTGCGGTTCTATCACGAGCGGCTTGCCGATAATGAATTTATTTCGTTTCCATTTCATCCTGACCGCATAAGTGCCGTCAAATCTCACCCGCCAGTTGTAATTCTTAATCAGATACACATCCTCACCATGCAGACGATTAGAGACTTTCCATCTGAAATCAAGGAGCAACACCTCACCGTCGCCAGTGGCAACGACAGACGGCAACTGACCTGCACCGCGGGTGCGGGGTATTGTTAATTTCTCTCCGGCATCCCATCGCGTCAGTTTGTCGGATGTGATAACAGCCACATGCGAGTCTGGATCAATGTGGGTATGTCCTCTCGTGCGATGCGGCGCATCACGGAAGACGATTGCATAAAGCCCTTTGCTTACCTCACTTATGTCGGGGAATGCGAAATATCTGTTTTTATGCTTGCAGACGATATAATGTTTCATTATTGCAACTGGAAATTATATACAAGGACAGAAATTTTTGTGAATGTTTATCGGCAAGGTGTGGAGACCCCGCCCTGCAATTATGCGCAATTATTTATGACGCTATATATAATCACTGAGCACCGAGTTTAATGAGCGTTTCGCCGTCATACCGCCCATTGCGGATCGTGATAATTCTGTAAAAGCCTTCGTATAGCGGGGGTGTAGAAATGGCAGTGGCTGGCGGCGTGCCGATGTTCTCAACTTTGTTGTGAGGATCTTCAAGAAGGATCAAATCAACATTATGCGGTTTCAACGCATTCAGAAGCGATTTCAGTGCGTCTTCACGGAGATTTGTGAACATCGCTTTGAGTCGTGTTTCTCCGCCGGCATCAAGTTCGTTCTTCAACCACTGGATGTCGCTGTCGCTGAATTGAGATTTCGGATTACCTTCAATCTGCGTTCCGAAGAAAATAAATAAGTAGTCTCCGAATTTTTTAACATAATTATTCTGTCCGAAATAAGGTTTGTAATCTTTTCCGCCGCCACTGTTACTGTCTGTCTGTACGAATGTGGGGACTTTATATTTCTCCACAATCTCAAAGAGCCGTTTCAATTCATCAGGGGAAGATGCGCTCGCAGTAATACCTGTTATTACAACTATATCGGGTTTGCTGTCGTTCACATCCTGCGCCATCGTTTCAAGCAGAATGTTTTCATCCCCGTGTTCCGTTTCCTGAATCCCGCGCCCGATGTGAATGTTATTTAAGTAAAGTATTTTGAAAAAATCAGGCGATTTGTCCAGCACCGCCACTGAACGGCGGCTTGTGTCGTAGTTGTTCCCTTTTTTTGCTGCGAGGTCGTAAAGCCCGGGTTTCATATCAGCAGGGATTTTCACGGAAAAGCGGTAAGTGCCCGAGGCTGGATCAGAGAGTCTTTCAATATCAGTTAGATTAATCTGAACACCTTCAACTGACAGATTCAAATAAAAAGTGCACGGGCAAGAATTGTAAATATTTTCCGAGACATCCACTGTGATATTCCCGCCTGGCGCTGCGAACTGGGGACTTGTGGAGATGGGGTCAAACAGAAATTTCAATCTGCCATCGTTATCACGCGCGCTGCACACAGATGTTATGAATAACAAAAATAGAAAACAAATCGCGCGGCGTCCTGCGTTCATGTTTTAATCTTTCTTATCCATCTGTTCCATCAAAGCCTTCCACCGCTCCTCGCCGATGCACTCACGCGCCGCCTTGCACCACTCAATGCAGGTGGGCAGCCGTTCTTTTGTAACATAGGTCTTACATGACGGACATTTTACTCGTATTTCGTCCGAAAAAAATTCAACCGCATATCCGCAGTTAGGGCACGGATGAACACTTATCGTTATTTTTCGCGGATCCTGTCCTGGACATTGCGATGCCATTTTTATCCTCCCTGTGCAGTTTTACAATCTGCCTTTACAAGCCTCTTTCATATTATAAGACGCTGTGGAAAAAATTTCTTTAATTGTAACATTTTAGCCATGTGAAGCGCTGTAGGGCGCGATTTCCGTATCGCGCCGAAGACGGCGGGGTGCGGAGACCCCGCCCTGCAAATGTGCGAAAATATATTATGATAGAGACAACTTCACTTCACTAAAATGTTACCTTTAATTAAAGTCAAAAATTAAAACAGATAACAGATTATTTCTATTCACAATTTCTTTCCTTTTGAAATTTCGTCAAGTGTTCTTCTGTCCAGTATGAGTACCCTGTTTTTGGATGTTTTTATAATCCCCCTCTGCTTCATTTTCTTTAAAGTGCGTGAGAGCGTTTCACTCACAGTGCCAAGCCGCGCCGCAAGTTGTGTCTTGCGAACATCAAGGGTGATCTCAGTCCCTGAAGCAGTCTGCCTGCCGTTAGTTTCGGCAAGACCGAGCAAATACCGGGCAAGGCGCGCCGATACCTCTTTAAGGGCAAGGTCTTCTATCATCTGCGTGAAACCGTGAAGATACGAAGAAAGGCTTATGATAATATTTATCGCAAGTCTCGGTTTTCGCTCTATCAGTCGCAGGAATTCGTCTCCCCTGAACGCCGCTGCTGCGGAATCAGTCATAGCCTCTGCATACGCCGGGTAAAACTTTTTCACATAAACCGCAGCGATGGCAAAATCCTCACCCGGTGAAATCAGGTGCATTATGTGCTGCCTGCCATCCGCCGAAAGTTTATACAATTTCAATTTGCCCGACAGGAGGACAAAAAAATGCCGCGCAGGGTCGCCCTCGCAAAATAATGTCTTGCCTTTTTCACACTCCCTCACTATAGCCAGCCGCTCAACATCCCTCATATCCTGCTCGCTGAATCCTGCGAAAAGAGGCGATTTTCTGAGCAAGTCATCAAGCGGTTTCATTTATGGCAAATCCTTAATTATTCCTCACTTTTACAAAAATATTTCTAATTATACACCGTGTGTGGATTTTATTCATCTCACAATTTACAATTGATTATTACGGCGCTGTGCGGAGACCGCGCCCTGCATTATGATTGAACATACGCTCCAGTGCATTGCCTTCTTTGCAATTTTCGGCTTCTGCGCTGCTAATGCTCAACTCCTGACACGAATCTTCCTGCCCGCGGTTGGCTTACCAGAAAAAATTACTTCCATCATCGTTGCTGCTGTCGCGCAAATCGTTCTCATCACTACCGTTCTCGGCGCTGTCGGGCTGTTAGGTTTTACAGAGATATTTTTTTCCCTTCTCGCCGCTTTTGTTTTCCTTTCATTCTATTTTTACAAGAATTGCATTCATCTGTCATCAGGAGGCGTCCAGAATTTTTCAAAAATCTTTTCTGAGCCCTGGATTATCATACTTTCTGTGCTTTCGTTTACGCTTGCCGGATTTTTATTCGTCTGGGCGGTAATTACACCTCCGCCAGCGTCAGACGCTTTCCTGTATCATCTCCCGCTGCCTGTGCGATGGCTGCAAACAGGGAGCATAATACCCGACAGCGGCGGTCCGTTCGCACGCTCCTTCCATCCGTCAAATCCTGAAGCATTGTTCCTCTGGCTCATCCTGCCTTTTCATGAGGATATACTGACAAATTCAGCATCCTGGTTCTTCTGGGCTGCGTGTGCGCTGACTGTGTATTCACTCGTGCGCCACGCCGGCGGCTCGCAGAAATCCGGCATCATCGGCGGCGTCGTCTGGCTGTTTCTCCCGGAGGCTGTGAAATCAGCCGCAAGTTCCGAAGCCGATTTATTTGCATCATTTTTCGTTATGACATCGCTTGTTTTTCTTTTTCGCTACACAAAGTTCAGGAACAATGCCGATCTCCTGTGGGGAAGTGCCTCACTGGGGATTTTTCTCGGCAGCAAATTAACCGCCCTTGCCTTTTCCATGCCGATTGTTGTGGTTTATCTATTTGAAATATTCCAAAATAAAAAGAAGAAATATCCGCACTTTCTGATTTTTTGTTCCACAATATTTATTTTTTCAGGCTTCTGGTTTATCGGCAATCTCGTTCTCACCGGCAACCCGCTGCATCCTTACTCCCCGGGCGGCGCAGTCAGCAGGGCAGCGGTTATGATGTCTCCGATGCACACATCGCGCCTCAACGACTCCATACTCATCTTTCGTGCGCTTTTCGGAACCGCACCGGCAATGATGACAATCCCATTCTGGCTTTTTGCAGTGTGTAAATTATTAATTGAGCGCCGCTGGATAAGCATCTATCTGTTTATCCTGCCAGTCATTATGTTCATCATCTTCTGGCATGGGATAGGTTTGAACCAGTTGAACAGCGCACGGTATCTTTTCCCCGCGGCGGCGATTGCGATTGCATCCTGGGGAGTAGCATTTCCCAGTGCGCGCCGATTGCAGCATTATTTCTATCTTTTGTGTGTGATTGCCATAACCGCTTCAGTGATGGAGAACGGTTTTTTGTTGAAGGTTGTGGCACGACAGGTTTCTATGTGCATTGCTGGGCTGGGCATTGGAGGCTTCAAATTTCTGCATTCGCCCGTGAGATGGCTTGCGGCGGTTTACATTGCGTGGATCATCGTTCTCCTGTTTTTGAACAGTGGGAGAAAAACGGGCTTTCTGCAACGAGGTGTCATTGCAATCATAATGTTCACATTGTCCACTGTTGCCTTCCATTCAAGCGCGGAATATTACACACGATACAAATATAGTTGGTATTCAGCATCGCAGCCGGGACTGGGACAAGCCTGGCAGGCAGTTGACCGCATTGAGCCGAAACCGGTCAACATCGGATACGCAGGCACGAATCTCTCTCACGGCTTCTATGGCAGGGGGCTGAAAAATCATGTCTATAAGGTGGAAATTGGACAGCAGGATTACAATGGCTGGAAAAAATTGCTTGAACGGTGGAAAATACAGGTGCTCGTTACACACACGGTTCATCCGTTTCTGATGAAAGCGGTCGCACACGATGCGGCTGGCTTCCCCGTAGAAGACTATATGGCGCGCACGCATCCTGAAACTTTTGAAAAAATCTTTGATTATGGCAAGGTGAGAGTTTATATTGTCCGCAGATAACCACGGAAACACAGGAAAACAGAAGCACGGAAGAGACAATTTTTTATCGCCACTAAAACACTAAAATGCAAAATTTAACAATATTTTGTGCAATTTTTGTGCTTTCTTGTTTTTGTGGCATAATATATGAAAAAATCTAATGGCAAGGTCTGATTACCGTTCATAATGAAAAAGCGAAGTGACGCGCTGGAGAAAACTTATGCTGCATCGGACACTCGCTCGCAGCGCGCCGGATGGCTGGCGAATATCCGCGCCAATCGGCAGATCATTTTTAATAATAAAGATGCAGCCATTCTAAAGGGAATACTGAAAAACATCCCCGGCATCGTAATAGGCGCAGGACCGAGCCTTGCGAAGAATCTCCATCAACTTCGCCCCGTGCAGAAACGGTATGCCCTTTTCTGCTGCGATCGCGCCTTTAAGAGCGTTGTTGCTTGTGAGATAACGCCGCAGTTTGTCGTGGTATGTGACGCACAGGATATAGTTGCCGATTTTTTCACAGGCATGCCGACTGGGGAGATGATTCTGCTGTGCCCTACCTTTGTCTCACCGAAGGTGTTAGCATTGAAATGGAAAGAAATAGTTTTTTTCAATATGCTGGACGCCGACACCTCGTTTTCGGAGGCGGCGATGAATCTTACCGATCATAAGGTGGGGATGATCCCCGGGACGGTGATAGCCGGCAACACTGCGTTCGTGCTCGCCAAACTGACAGGCTGCAATCCAGTAACTTTCATCGGCTGCGATATGAGCATGAAAGATATGACAGATGCCAGCCCCCGTGATATACTGTTTGAGAGTACAGGCATAGATGGGGGGACTGTTTATTCGGTTCCGGGCTACCTCGCAGGCTTTGACTGGCTGTTGAGGTATCTGCGTGTTGATCAGGATTTTCGCGCAGGCAGGTTGAAAGTGTATAATTGCACAGAAGGTGGTATAATGTATTCCGACGATATTCAGGGGATGCCCTTGATTGAATTCATTGAAAAATACCCGGGGACAGGTGGCAGCATCCGCACAAGGATCGTTCAGGGGTTGATATAGAGGGATAAATCTGGTGCGTTCATTCTAACAGTTATAGAAACAGAATGGATATGATATTCTTAATTGGGTTGGGGAGCGACAGTCAATGAAGAAATGTTCGTTTATATTTGGTATAATTATTTTTCTTTTCAGTGTTCTGACATATTCCGCATGGGCTGCTGAAATCAATGTTACCGGAGAGGCGGAAGTGCGGGTTTTTCCCGACGAAGTAACAATTACGCTTGGGATACAGACATATAATGAAAATATTGATATTGCGAAAGAGCAAAATGATAAAACTGTTAAAAAAGTGCAGGGAATATCAAAGAGTTATAAAATTGATGAGAAATATGTTAAATCGGATTTTTTGCGTGTTGAACCGATATACGAACGATATGAGCAGGAGATAAATGAAAAAATCATCGGTTATCGCGTGCGAAGGAATATCGTTATAATTTTGAGGGATGATTTATCTGTTTACGAAAATCTGATTACCGATGTGCTGAAGACAGGTGTAAATTATATTCACGGAATACAATTTGGGACAACAGAACTTCGCAAACACAGAGATGAGGCTCGTGATCTTGCGATCAAAGCAGCGCGAGAGAAGGCGGAGTCGCTATCTGCTGCAATGGGGCAGAAAATCGGGAAGATTCTTTTTATTGATGAAAATAGAAATTATTGGGGAGAGTGGTCATGGTACGGGCGGGATTGGTGGGGCGGCAGCGGCAATCAAATGAGTCAAAATGTTATTCAGACTGTTGGCGGGGACATGGGAGGGATAGATGGAACGGCAATCGGGCAGATCAAAGTTATTGCAAGTGTATCGGTGAAGTTTGAACTTGAACCGAAGTGAAAAATTTCGGGGGATGGAACATTATAACCAACAGAATAGTTGAAAAAGCAAGGAGCCTGTTGATACGGATACAAGGTCTAAACTTATCGGAAAAGGCGGGGATGACAGATGATTGAACTGGCAAAACTTAACGGAGATATAGTAGTTGTGAATTCCGATATGATAGAATTTATAGAGTCAACGCCGGACACGATGCTGACGCTTACTACGGGCAGAAAAATAATGGTTAGGGATACAGTTGACGAGGTTATAAAAAAGGTGATAAAATATCGCAGATTTATCAACGAGGGGCTCTCCGTGAAACTGGAGTGAGGGTGTGAGGTGCGGAGGGCTTATTGCATACAGGCAATTTTAATCAAGGAGGACATCACAGATGGCAGAAGAAGAAATCCTGCAAGAAGCACCGGTTCAGAAAGTCAAGGACAAAGGGGAAGGGATAAAACTAATTCATCTCATCTTGATCGGAGTCGTTCTCATAATTATCACTGCCGCCTCAACGATGTATCTGAGCCGCTTTATGAGCAAATTCTTCGGCTCGGTGGATGAGGAGATAACCAAGTTGCGGGTGAGTCAACTCGGGGATCAGGCACGCAGAGAAGGCAAGACTACGATTGGTGAGTGTGAGAGTGTAAAGAAACTCACGGAAAAACCGATAATTGTGAACATGGCGGACGGCGAGCACTTCATCAGCACCAGCATCGCCGTGTGTATTGATCCGAAAAAAGTTGAAGACGAAGAATTTGAGATGCGCGTTCCGCAGATGCTCCATGTGATCAACGATTCACTTTCACGCATACGGAAAGACGATCTCTTCAAGGCGACAGAGGTAACGGCGGAGGATATGGAGATGGCGAAGGAACTTGGTTTAGAGGAAACGGCTGAGGCATCTGAAGGCGGGGCGGTGTTTGCAAAGAATCTGAACCAATACCGCGGCGAACTGATCCAGG
>JBFMBQ010000351.1:0-1228 GCA_040755115.1 bacterium | reverse complement strand
TGTCTCGGAATTTTACTTATGTTAAAGATGTATATTTTGAGTCATTCCTTGTGCAGTGATGCTGTGAAATATAGAAGTGCGGGAAATTATTGATTGATCTATAAGTGGTTATGCTGTGAATATATAATTTACATTAAAAAAGATAGGGGTTATCAGAATAGAGATAATAACTAACAAAAATTCGGGAGGTTAGTAGATTGGGTGATTACGATATACCATCGCAAGATGTTCTTGATGATCTGCTCAGCCAGATAAGCGGGGGTGTGGGGGCGCCGGCGGCTGCGCCAGCCGCGAGAGCGCCTGCCGCTCAACCCGTAGTATCCGCTGTGATTCCATCCGCTGCGGGCAAAGATGTGAAATCTTATGACTTCTCCCGCGCTTCCAAGTTTTCAAAAGATCAGATCCGCACGATACAGATGATCCACGAGACTTTTGCGCGCCTGTTCAGCAGCACTCTATCCGCAAAAATACGAACTCTTACCCGCATTAAGGTCGTTTCCGTTGAAGAAGTTACTTATGAAGATTTTATTAATACCGTCAGTAATCCCTCCATTATTTCAATCTACTCTCTGGCGCCGCTGGAAGGCAATTCGGTGATTGACATCAGCCCGCAGATCGGCTTCCCGCTTATGGATCGGCTGCTCGGGGGCACAGGGAAGGAAGAAGAAGAGCCGCGCGAACTCACAGACATTGAAATTAATCTGATGGAGAGCGTGATCATAGAAGCGCTTAACTTTATGAAAGATGCCTGGAGTAATGTAGTTGCGCTTAACCCGAAATTGGAACTTCTTGAGAGCAACCCCTACTTTGTCCAGATAGTCCCGCCGAGCGAAATGATCGTTCTTGTAAACCTTGAGGCTGAGATCGGGGAAAAGACCGGGCGGATGAACATTGCCATTCCCTATGTAATGCTTGAAAAAGTCCTCAATCGGCTCAGCATCCAACAGTGGTTTGCCACATTCCGCAGGGTTGAATCGCCTGAGACAAAAATGAAAGTGGAACAGCGGCTTTTGAAAACCACTGTGCCGTTCATCGTGCAACTTGGCAAGGCAAAAATTTCGTTAAAGGATTTTCTAAATCTTGCCGAAGGCGATATTATCCAGGTCAGCAAAAAGGTGAACGATGACCTTGATGTTATTGTGGGGGACAGGACGAAATTTAAGGGACGTCCCGGCGTGCTTGGGAAACGGCTCGCTGTGCAAACCACCACTGTTGTAAAGGAAAAAGA
>JBFMBQ010000350.1:0-3382 GCA_040755115.1 bacterium | reverse complement strand
TGTCCGACACCAGTCAGAATTATTATCGGAATGGATGAAAATTGGGGGTCTCGCTTCAGTTCAGCGCACACATCGTATCCATGCTTTTTATCCATCATAATATCAAGTATTATCAAATCAGGTTTTTCCTCTTTTACCTTCCTTATGCCCTCCTCGCCATCGTAAGCGGTAACGACAGCGTAGTTTTTGCTCAAGAGCGTTGCCTTCACCGCCTCAACGAGGTTTTCGTCATCGTCAACGACGAGGATTTTTTTTGTATTTGCCATTTGCAGTTACCTCCTTTTCAATTCTTTAATATCAAATCCTTTGATTTTCATATTTTAGTAGGGGCAAGGCATGCCTTGCCCCTACATCCCCGCAGCAGTAAGTATATCAGGCACGACTTCTTCCTTGCCAATCGCCATTATGTGAACGCCATCGCAAAGTTTTTCTTCCTTCAGCGTTCTGATCATTCTGCCGGCGATTTCAATGCCCTTCTGGAGCGCCTGCCCCTTCGGGGCTGATGCGAGTTCGTCAATGAGTTCCTGCGGAACGAATATGCCGGGCACATTCTCGTTCATATATTTTGCCATCCGAGCCGAAACAAGAAGAACTATTCCTGCAAGAACCTTCACGGGGAACTGGCGCGCATATTCCATAAATTTTCGGAAGTTGTTCAAATCATATATCGCCTGCGTCTGGAAAAACTCGGCGCCGGCATCCACTTTCTTTTCAAACTTGAGCAGTTGGGGTTCAATCGGATTCGCCTCGGGTGTAACAATCGCCCCTGCACAAAACTCCACGCCGCCGTCAAGGTCGTTGCCTCCCATGTCCTTCCCCGACTCTAACTGTCTGATTGCTCTGAGAAGTTGAACGGAATCAAGGTCAAAAACAGATTTCGCCTGTTTGTGGTCGCCGACGGGCACGGCATCGCCGGTGAGACACAGGACATTGCGTATGCCGCGCGAATAAGCAAAAAACAGGTCTGCCTGAAGCGCCATTCGGTTGCGGTCGCGGCAGGTCATCTGAAGGATCGGTTCGCCGCCGCGCTCTTTGATCAGCAGTGTGCCGCCGAGTGAAGGATACCGCATCACCGAACTCTGGTTATCTGTAACATTTAATCCGTCAACTTTGCCCTTCAGGAGATCAATATGATGAAGCATTTTTTCAATATTAGTGCCTTTGGGAGGTCCGATCTCGCTGGTAACGACAAACTTGCCGCTTTTCAGAGTTTCTTTGAAAGGTGTGCTCATTGCGCCCCACCCCTTTCTGTAAGGATTCAGGATTGCAGGGGCGGTTCGCGAACCGCCCCTACTATCGTACACTCTTTTAGAGAGCGATTTTAACCCTGCCCGGTTTCAAGACTGCATGATAGTTCTTCGGCGGGTAATATTTCCTCATCCTGTCTAACCGCCCGAGTTTCTCCAGCCGCTTATATATCAATGTCCACGCACAATCTTTCTCCTTATCAATCTCGCATTTCCCATTGTTCGTGCCGCCGCAGGGTCCGTTGAGCAACCCCTTGTGGCAGGTGGTTACAGGACAGATTCCACCGGTGCTCTCAAGGACGCACTCACCGCACTGCATGCATATTTCTGAATAAATGCTTATGCCGTCTTCCCTGCCGATAAACAGCGTGTCAAGAGCGGGTATAACAGGCTTTTCTATAGATGTAGCGATCGTCTGCACACCGAAGGCGCAGGTCATCACGAGAATGGAATCGGCATCGCTGAAAGTCTGCTGGTTTTCCCTGATTGCTTCTTTGCTGAGGTCATCGCATGCAGTGGGGACGACCATCCAGCCCGTGATTACCTTGCCCGAATCCAGTAGGTTTTTCTTCATCGTCAGGACTTCCTCCTGTCCGCCCGTGTGGCACATCGTTGCGCATGTGCCGCAGCCGACAATACAGATGCTGGTGTCGCCTTTGAGGCTCTCCATAATTTTCTCCATTGGTTTCTGTCTGGTGATGGTTTTCATAGTCGTGTTCTCCGTTTGGATGTAATTAACGCGCCTTGTGGCACCCACAAACAAGTTTGGGGGTGGCACATGTCTACAATTATCTTTCAAGATCGCAGCGAAGGCAGCGCTTGGCTTCTTCCCGCGCCTGCCTTTCGGTATAACCGCACTCCACTTCTGTGAAAGAAGATATTCTCTTTTTTACGGTAAGTTTTGCCATTCCTTCTCTTGGTTTTTCTTCCATCGTCTCATCTTCTTCAGCAAGTTTTACTGTGTGCTGAATTTCCTTCCTTTCATCGCGGATTTCCACCCTCGTAGTATCTTTCATCAGATACTTGTCAATGGCGACAGCGCCTCTGAAGCCTGCGGCAATTGCCTGAATGACAGTTGTGGGACCGGTAACAAAGTCGCCGCCTGCAAATACTCCCTCAACATTTGTGGCAAGAGTGTTTTGGTCAACATCAAGCGTTTCCCATCGGGTGCGTTCAAGACGGCTGTCTCTTGGGAGAAAAGAGAGGTCAGGCGCCTGCCCGACAGCCGGTATCACCGTATCCGCCTCAACGAGGAACTCGGTGCCGTAGACAGGCACTGGTCGCCGTCTGCCGCCGGCATCAGGCTCGCCGAGTTTCATTTTTATGCACTCCAGTCCTTTGACCTTCCATCGTTCATTCAGGACTCGTGTCGGACTGGTCAGGAAATGGAACTTCACGCCTTCTTCAAGGGCATCATTGTATTCAACATCAGAGACTGGCATTTCCTCACGCGAGCGGCGGTAGAAGACATCAACTTTTTTAGCGCCGATTCGCATTGCGGTGCGTGAAGCATCAATGGCGGTGTTGCCGCCGCCGATAACAGCGACTCGCTCGCCGATTTTCACTTCTTTTCCGGTCTTTACATCGCGCAGGAAAGACAGTCCGTAGAGGAGTCCTTCCATCCCCTCAATCTCGCCCGGTATGCCGATCTGCTGGCTCCTCTGCGTGCCAGCACTTATAAAAACCGCCGCATATCCTTCCTTCATAAGGTCATCAACTGTGTAATTCACATTTATGGGTGAATTGTATTTTATTTCCACTCCGCGGCGCTGGATGTATTTGATCTCGTTCTGAATGACCGAGAGAGGGAGGCGGTATTCAGGGATGGCGACCGCCAGCATTCCGCCTGCCACCGGCAGCGCTTCAAACACTGTCGTAGAGTATCCTCTTTTCGCGAGGTGATATGCGCAGGATAGACCTGTCGGTCCTGCTCCCACAACAGCGACGCGCTCTTTCTTGGTTACAGGGAACGGTTTCGGCATTTCTGCGACATTGTTGAAATACCAGTCCGATGCAAAGCGTTTGAGCGAGCGGATAGCCATCGGCTCATCCAGTTCGCCGCGTCTGCATTTCACCTCGCAGGGATGATGGCAGATTCGTCCGCAGATTGCCGGGAATGGGTTGCGCTCGCGGAT